>JAYVAS010000360.1:0-10767 GCA_043750895.1 Pseudomonadota bacterium | reverse complement strand
CCCCCCCCCCCCCCCCCCCCCCGATTCTCATTTTGGCAGCTTCTAGCGGCCTAATCGCGTCGACCCCCGCCTGGGCGGTCACGATCGACTCCGCCACCTGCAGCCAGCAGGCCAACAACGGGATGCGCTACGACTGCCACATCGACCTCAGTTCGGCGGCCCCGGTGAAGATCGGCCATCGACCCACCGGGAGCACCGGGACGTGGAACTGGTCGACGCCGCAGTACGGAAGCAGCCTGGACTTCGTGGTGTACAATTTCGAGAGCGGCGTCCCCTACGACTACCGCGTCCAGGTGCTCAGCGCGTCGGTGTTCACCACCGGTACGTTCTCTCCGGATCCCGCCCTCCCGACCGATCTCGAGGACCTGAACCTGGACATCCAGGCCCGCTCCGGCGCCACCTCGAACACCAACTACGTGCTGTTCGACACGACAGACTGCAAGGGCGCCAGCCAATATGTCGTCGCGCTCGACGTGAAGGGTGGGTACATCGCCTGGTACCTGGACCTCGAGTACGAGGTGTACGCCGGCGCCACCCTCCAGGGCTGGAGCTACTCCAAGGACGGGACGATCCTGGGTGTTGTCGATCGGCGGCACGTCTACGAATGGGATTGGACGGGGGCGATCCTCGAGCAGGTGGACTACGCCAACTGCGACGGGTCGGACGCGACAGACGTGGGGGCCTGCCCCCACCACGACGTGTTCCGCGAATCGGGGAGCGCGTCCATCCACGCCGTGACGGCCACGGTGGACGACATCATCGATCCCACCACCACCACCGACTTCTCCACCTGCACCGCGTTCGAGGGATTCGTGGACGACGGCTTCGACGTCTCCACGGGGGGCACGGTGATGGACAACTTCCGACTGCAAGCGGACTTCGGCTTCGACCCGGACGCCGATGGCGGTCCCAACCCCATGTGCGACGACTCCTACTGGAGCATCGGGGACGCCTGGTGGGACCCGGCGCGGGACTTCCTGGACTGGACCCACGTGAATTCGATCTACGTGGCGCGGGCTGCCCCCACGGCGCCCGAGATCGTCACGCTCTCGTTGCGGCAGTGGTCGGAGGTGGTCCAGTACAACGCCACCACCGGGACGGTGCTCTGGAACCTGAATGGGGAGGACCCCACCAACCGCGGGGACTTCACCATCGTGAACGACGCGTCGATCACCAGCGGCGATCCCGATTTCGGCGGGCAGCACCACGTCACCGAGGACCTCGGCAACCTCCAGATGTTCGACAACCGTCGGGGCTTGACCAACACCGAGGGCCGCGCGATCCGACTGGACATCGCGCCGGGGAGCCCCCGCGGAACGGCCACCATCATCAACAGTTGGGTCATGCGGGAGCCGGGTTCCCAGCTGCCCTACGACTGCACGGTCGGGGTCGGCTCGGCGGTGACGGTCCCGGGAACGATGGGCCAGCGGGTCCTTGCTGATTGTGGCCCGAAACACGCGATCCAGGAGCTCGACGAGGCCGACGGCTCGGTCACGCTCGATCCGGTCCTGCACGTCGGCTTTCCGTCGGCCACCGACACCTGCGACGTCGGCGCCGACGTCGGCGGGATCCCGGGCTGGTACCGGGCCTGGCCGCTCCTCAAGCTCGGCGACTACTGACGTGTGGCGCCTCCTCCTCCTCGTCGGGTGCACCGACGGGAAGGCGGTCACCCCCGCTCCCCGCGACGACACCGGCTCCCCCCCCACCGACACCGCCGGGTCGGACTCGGTCCCCCCGGTGGACAGCGACTTCGTCGCCGAGGTCCTGCTCACCCATGACGGCTGCCTCATCCAGACCACCTGGAACGTCGACGCCGACGGCGACGGCTTCGGGGGGACGTCGTTGACCGTGTGCGGGTGGAAACCCCCACCCAACGCCACCACCGACACCAGCGACTGCGACGACACCCGCGCGACCATCTACCCGGGCGCGCCGGGCCTCTACACCAGTGGCCGTTCGGAGGACTGCGGGGAGAGTTGGCAGGCGACCACGATCGAGCAGGTGCCGACCACGAGCTTCTGGGACTCGGGAGAGGACGACCAATCGGCATGGGGGGTGGCGGTCCTCGACGATGTCGATGGGGACGGCTATCCGGAGCTCGCCATCTCGGATCGGTACGGGCCCGATCGCGGCGGATCGGTGTATGTCATCCCTGGGCCGATCGACCGGGGCGTGTCTCTGGCCGACATGGCCGGGAGCGCCCGCTCAGCGCTACGGGGCGTGCACGACGCGCGCGACTACGTGGAGACGGTCGCGGACGCCGGCGACGTCGACGGGGACGGCTACCCTGACGTGCTGGTCGGGGGTTTCCAGGCAAATGGGCTGCCGGGGGTGGTGTACCTCCTCCGGGGCCCGGTGCCAGCGGGAGATGTGATGCTGGCGGATGCGGCGCAGGTGTTCGACGGGTTGTACGAGGGGTCCGAACTGGGGAGGTGTATCGGTCCTGGCGACATCGACGGTGACTCGCTCGACGATGTCGTGCTTTCTGCCCGTTCCGGCGACTGGAGATTGGACCAACGCGGCGAGGTGTATTTCCTGCGCGGGCCAGCCACGATCCACTCCCTCGAAGACGCCGCCGGCACCATCGTCGGCGAACCGAGCGACTACATCGGCACCAGCCTCGTCGCCCTCGGCGACCTCTCGGGGGACGGCAATCCCGACTTCGCCTTCTCCGCCAATTGGGACCACGGGTTCATCGTCACCACCCCGCCCGTCGGCCGGGTGGCAGTGGCGGACGCGGCGGTGGACGCCGTATGGGACGCCTCAGGCGCCTGGAGTTCGGGGTACATGATCGCGAACGCCCTGGGGGACATCGACGACGACGGCTACGCCGACGTCGGCTTCGGCACCGCAGGGGACAACTCGTTTCGCATCCTCCGCGGCCCCGTGGATGGCGGCGCCGTCATCGACCTCGCCACCGCGTCCGACACCATCCTTTGGTCCACCAACCACGGCATCGACTCCGCGCTCGGCTACGCCACCTCCCTGGGAGATTGGGACGGGGACGGCCACCCCGACCTGGCGGTCGCCAATCGGTACTACACGCCAGAGGCGCACCTGAGCAACTGCGACGGAATCTACAACTTCTACTGCTACGTCGGCGCCGTCTTCCTCCTCGCCGGGCCCATCACCGCCCCGTCTATCAACCTGGAGGAGGAGGCCGACCGCCTCGAGAACGACACCCCGTGGACCGACGGGAACTCGTCCCAGTTCGGGTACGCCATGGCCGGCGGCGCCGACCTCGATGACGACGGCTTCCCCGATCTAGTCGTCGGCGATCCGGGTGCCGACCTCGCCTGGGTGGTGTTCGGCGGCGGCCAGTTCTGACTCACCCCAGCGACGCGTCGTCGCGCACGCTCAAGCCATCTGCGCGGGGCGCCCGATCGTCACCACCTGAGGATCACCCCCGCAGCGGCATCTGGAAGTCCACCCCCGACCAGGCCTCCAGGTGTAGCCGACCCATGGTCTGCTGCCGCGACGCCGCGTCCGGCACGTCCGCCCCGGACTCAGCCGCCCACTCCCGCTGGCTCGCCCAGTACGCGAGCGCGAGCTCCTGCCAGTTGCGGTGCGTCTTCTGGACCGCCGCACCGGCGCGGACGGAGAAGGACAGCGCCTCGGTGGCGTTCAGATAGCCGGCGCTCTGCGCCATTCGGGCCACGTGCAGCGCGCGGATGTGGTCCCACGCCGAGGTGCCGGCCAGCAGCTCCTCGAGTCGGCCCAGCACTGCTCCGCGATCTTCGAGTTCCCACCAGGTGGACAGCGACTCCCGCGACTCGTCCGCGGGCCAGTCGGCGGGATCGTCGTCCACGTCGGTGACGATCGCGCACGCGGCGAGGATCCACGCCATGGGCCCGCTCGGCTTGTCGGATCCGCCCAGCAGACCCTTGATGGCGTCGAAGAATCCCACGGTGAGCACCTCGCGGCGGAGTGTAGATCAGGCGGCCCTGCGCTCGCCAGCCCCCGGGCTACGCTCACCAGGCCGACCGGTTCACTCCGTCCCCGAGCCCGCCATGACCCTCCTCCTCCTCGCGTGCGCCCCGCCCGACGCCCCGATCTCGGAGCCCGCGGAAACCGGCACCCTCCCCACCGACGACACCGCCCCCGCGCCCGTCTACGACGGCGCCGCCGGGACCTTCCACAACCAGAAGCTGGAGGTGGACGGGGAGGACCGAAGGTACTTCCTCTACGTCCCCGACGCCTACGACGGGACCGAAGCCTGGCCGCTGCTCATCGACTTCCACGGCACCGCGGGCGCCACCTCCACCCGTGACCGCGTCGAGGAGTACTACGCCTACGAGGGCATGCTCGCCGCCGCCGACGCGGCGCGTGTCATCGTGGTCCGTCCCCGCTCGCTCTCCTCGGAGGAGGCGGGGCAACTCGTGTACCGCTGGGACCAGAACCGGGGCGACCTCGCCAAGAACGAGGTCTACGCCGACGCGCTCATCGCCGAGCTGCGCGCCCACTACCGGATCGGCCCGCTGTGGTCGGCCGGCTTCTCGAACGGGACCAACATGGCCTTCCAGTTGGCCGACGACGACACACTCGGGGTGGCCGCGGTCGGGGCGGTGGGGGGCGGGCTGTGGGACGCGCCGGATCACCTCGCCGCGTCGGTCACGGCCGTCTACGACACCACCGGGTACCGCGACTACATGGTCTGGTACTGGCGAGACGCCCAGGCGTGGCTCACCGCGCAGGGGTTCCCCGCCGAGGCCACCTTCTACCAGGAGACGGACGCCGGGCACGAGCTCTACGGCTGGCACTACGACGAGCTGTTCACCTGGTTCGCGGACGGCACCCGACCGGAGGCCGACCCCGGCAGCGTCTGGACCCCTGAGGACGCCGGCACTGACGTGAGCTTCACCGAGCTGACCCGGGCCCCGGACGGCGCCGTGCTCGCCACCGCGGGTGACGGCAGCCTGTGGCGGCGGTCCAGCGACGGCGCGTGGGCCTCCGTGCGCGACGGACAGGACGCGGCGCTGCTCGGCGTGTGCGTGAACGCGGACGGCACCGGCATCGCGGTGGGGGAGCAGGACGCGGTCGGCACCGTGGACGGCGGCCTCACCTGGACGGAGGTACCGGCGGTCCCCGACTACGCGGGCATCTGGGGCAGCCTCGGCTGGTCGGCCGGCGCGGGCTGCGCCGACGGGCACGCGCTCGTGGGCGGCTACTGGACGGCCGCGCACACCGAGGACGGCGGCGCTTCGTGGTCGGAGCTCAGCGTCGAGGCCTGGGGCACCACCGCCTCCGCGGTCGCGTTCGCGCACGACGGCCTCCGGTGGGCGGCGGTCGGCTACGCGTACGCGGGTTCGGCCGGGGAGGACCTCGTCTTCACCCCCGCCGACTTCCCCAACGCGTACACCGATTGGCTCAATGACGTGGACGCCGACCCCGCCGGGGGTTTCTGGGCGGTGGGCGAGGCGGGCGGGGTGTTCCGCTCCGACGACGGCTCCGACTGGGCCGCCGTGTCCAAGGCCGGCACCGACGACCTCTACACCATCGCGGTGGCCCCGGACGGGGCGCTGCTCGTGGCCGGCGTGCACGGCGCCGCGTGGCTCTCCACCGACGCCGGCGTCACCTGGACCCGCCTGCCCACCGGCACCGCGGGCTTCCTCGGCGGGAGCGTCTGGCTGGACGACGCGACCGCGCTGGTGGCCGGGGAGGACGGGTCGGTGTTTCGGTGGCAACGGTGAGCGTGGAGGTCCGCCGCGGGCCCAGGGTTTGGTAGAACTGGCGGGAACGGGTGGTCCATGCTCCTCTCCCTCCTCCTCGCCTGTACTGACAAGTCCTCGGAGGACACCGATCCGGGCATCACCGACACCGAAACGGACACCGACACCGACACCGACACCGACGCGGACAGCGACTCGGACGCCGACAGCGACACCGACGCGGACTCCGACACCGACACCACCCCGCCGAAGACACCCGAGCTCTGGTTCTACAACTCCGCCAACCTCCAGGTGGACGAGAACGTCACCGACACCGTCGCGCTCCTCGATCGCGCCGCGGCCGCCGGGTACCACGGCATGATCCTGGCCGACTTCAAGCTCAACCTGCTCCAGACCGACCTGCTCGCCGAGTGGTACCCCGAGAACCTCCAGACGGTCCTCGACCACGCGGCCTCCGTCGGCCTCGAGGTCGTCCCGTCGATCTTCCCCTTCGGCTACTCGGAGGGTCTCTACTACGGGAACCCCGACCTCGCCGAGGGCCTCGCGGTGGTGGGCACCCCGCTCGTCGCCCGGTCCGGCCAGCTCGTCGTCGACTCGGACACCACCCCGCTCGCCGACGGGGGCTTCGAGTCGCACAGCGGCGACACCTTCTCGGCCTGGGACTGGCAGGACGGCGCCGGCACCCGCACCTTCGCCGACACCAGCACCGTCCACGGGGGCAGTGTGTCCGCCCGCATCGACGCCGGCTCGGGCAACGCGCGCGTGGTCCAGGCCCTCACGGTCGAGCCCCGGCGGCAGTACCACGGCTCCTTCTGGGTGAAGACCGAAGCGTTCTCACGCGGCACGGTGCAGGTCATCGCGCTCGACACGGTCACCGGCGTCACCCGGAACTACGACAGCCTCTCGGTCCGCTCCACCCAGGACTGGACCCGCTACGACTTCACCTTCATCACCTCCGACAGCACGACCCTGTCGCTCTACGTGGGCGTGTGGAACACCGCGGCCGGTCAGCTCTGGTTCGACGACGTCACCATCGAGGAGACGGCCTTCGTCAACCTGATCCGCCGCGATGGCGCCCCGCTGACGCTCACCGCCGGGAGCCGCACCCTCACCGAAGGCACCGACTTCGCCAACGCCGCCGACCCGGTGATCCAGACCGCCTTCGACGACTGGCACTCCCCCCCGGTCCTCACCACGACGCTCCCCGAGGGCACCGCGGTCACCGCCGACTTCTACGCCGTGGTCCCGATCACCGACTACCAGGTCGGCGCCTGTCTCACCGAGCCCGCCGTCCAGACCTGGATGGCCGAGAACCTCGACGCCGTCATGGCCGCCTTCCCCGACGCCACCGGCTTCCAGTTCGGCTACGACGAGATGCGCCAGGTCAACACCTGCGCGAGCTGCCAGGCCACCGGACTGGACGCGGGCGCGCTGCTCGCCTGGCACGTGGGGGAGTCCCTCGGCCTCCTGGAGTCGGGCCGCCCCGGCGCCACCGCCTACGTATGGTCGGACATGTTCGACCCCCACCACAACGCGCATGCCGACTACTACCTGGTCGAGGGGGACCTCGCCGGGAGCTGGGAGGGCATCCCGGCCGACACCGTGGTGCTCAACTGGAACCTGGGCAACGCCGACTCCCTCGCCTTCTTCGCCGACCGCGGCAACCCGCAGATCATCGCCGGCTACTACGACTCGGGCGACGGCTACGGCTCGGCGCAGACCGAGCTGGCGGCCGGGCCGGGGTTGGTGCGCGGGATGATGTACACCACCTGGGTCGGCGACTTCGACCAGCTCGAGGCCTACGCCGAGGGGGCGCGGGCGGCGTGGTGAACTGGATCGACCCGTAGCCGCGTGGAATGAGCCTGCGCGGGGAGGCTCGGCCTCGCTATACGTCCGATGGAGGCCGGATGCTCCCACTGCGTGCCACGGCCGCCGAGCTCCCCCTGGCGGTGGGGGTGGGTGCGGGCTGGGTCTGGGCGTGGTCCTCGGGCCGCGCCTGGGTCCTGGACGGCGTGCTGGAGGGCTATCGGTGGCCGGACTACCTCTACAACGCGTGGATGGTGGGGTTGGGGCTGGGCGGGAAGTACGACCCGTTCCGCAACCCGCTCCACGCCGCGCTCCTGAACGCCCTCGGCACCACGCTCGGGAGCTTCCCGGACGCCGCCGTCGTGATCTCCTCGGCCGCGGTGGCCCTCGCGGTGCTCGGCGCCGGGCTGCTGGCGCGGGCGCTCGGGGGCCCGTGGGCCGGGGGCGCCGCCGCGCTGGTGGTTCCCCTCGCCCAGCCGATGGCCGAGGCGAGCCGGTGGGCCAACCTCTACCCCCTGCTCGCCGGTGCCAGCGCCCTGTCGGTCGGCCTCACGGCCGCCGCGCTGCGCTGGCCCGGCGTGTCCACCGTCGCGCTGGCGGGGCTCGGCGGCGGCCTGGTGTGGGCGGTGGACCCGCGCGGGGTCCCGTTCGCGCTCCTCGCCGCGACGGGGGTGGGGCTCGGCGCGGCGCGGCGCTCCGGTGGGTGGCGGGGGCAGCTCGCCGCGTTGCTGGTCGGCGGGGCCGGCCTCGGGCTGGGCCCCGCTGTCGACGAGGGCTTCGGCATGATGCCCGGGCGCCACGTGGACGCCGCCGAGTACCTCGACGAGCAGCGGATCGTCGTGTGGTCCTGGATGGGGAACCAGGGGGACGCGGCGATGGCGGACGCGTGTGCGGACGCTTCGCCGGAGCTCGTCTTCACTGCCGCCCTGTGGCGGTCGCCCTGTGGCGCCGCGGTCGTGCGCCACAACCTCCGCTACGCCCTCCGGCGTCAGGTCGCGCTCCCGTTGTGGCTCGTCGCCGCGGGCGGTTTGTGCCTCCTGGTCCCCGGCGCGCGCGGTCGCCGGGACATGGTCGACGGGCTCCTGGTCGCCGGGGGGGTGTTCGGTGTCGCCGCGGTGGGGGTCCTCACCCTCCCGCTGGTGGAGCGCTACGCCCTTCAGCTCGCCGCCCCGCTCGGCGCGATCGGGTGCGCCGGCCTGGCGCGGATCGCCACGCTCCGCGGCGGGACGTGGCGTGGCGCCGGCGTGGCGGTGGCCCTTGTCGCCCTCGCGTGGGTGGACCGAGGCGAGCGGGCGCGGGTCTCGGCCACCGGCCCGTCCACCTGGACGGGCGAGATGTACCGGTGGAACCACGTCGCCCGCTTCGTCGACGGCGCCCTCCCGGAGGGCGCGGCGTTCCTCGACTGCGCCGCGTGTTCGGTGAACCTCGCCCTCCTCCCCCGAACGACCTTCTGGTGGCAGCCCCCGGCCCTGTGGCAGGAGCGGGTCGACGGGGACGTCGCGACCACCTGTGCGGGGTGGATCGAGGAGCCCCCGGCGCGCCGGGCGTACGTGGGGGTGTCGGGGGCGCTCGGCGACCCGCAGGGCTCCGCCCTCGCGGCCCGGGTCGCGGCTGATCCCCGGTGGATCGAGGTGGGGTCGGACGGCAACTACCGGCTCTACCGTCGGGAGGAGTGATCGGTCAGACGAGCAACCACGCGGGGGCGCGGGCGGCGTGGTGAGCGCGACCGGTCAGAACCGGTACCGGCCTCCCACCGAGACCATCGGGCCGTAGAGGGTGGTCGTGCGGTTCTCGACGTAGCCCTGGATCGACCCGTAGCCGGCTGCGACGTTCACCGCGACCGACCCACGGTCCCCGTTGCCGCGCAGCCACGTCGAGATGCCGCCCTCGACCCACAGCGCCCCGGCGTCGCCGAAGGTCCAATCCGCCTGGATGTCGGTGCGGTCCCCGGTGGGGATCTGGAGGTTCATGGCGAGGCCGCCGTAGGTGAACTCCTGCCCGTTCTCGGTCACCGTCGGGGTATAGTCGTAGTACGACGTGGTGGAGCTGTAGTCGTAGGTGTAGGTAGGCACCAGCAGGAAGGTGTTGCGCACCCCGATCGAGAGCCCGTCGCGGGCGCCGAGCCGGGCCTCCTGCACCACCGCGAGCGCGCCCTTCACGTCCTCGAAGTCGGCGGAGATGCCGCCGTCGTCCGCCTCCTGGCCGGGGTTCACCGCGCTCCCGTTCAGCATCGACCAGCCGGCGCCGAGACCGACGGAGAAGTAGCGGCTGTCGTAGCCGCCGGTGGCGTAGCCGGCGACCGAGAGTGGATTCCCGTCGGTGGAGAAGCCGAGGCCCAGGGGCGAGAAGCGCGCCTGCACATACCAGGGCGTGGCAAAGGCCCAGCTCGCCCACGCCTCGTTGAGGAAGCCCACGCCGACCGTCTCGAGGCCCAGCACGGGTCGGATCACCACCCCCACCTCGCCGATGCCGGCGGGACGGGGTGGGGCGACCGGGTAGGCGTAGGCCGCCGGCTCGACTTCCACCCGGTCCCCTTCCTGCACGCGTGTGCCGCGGGAGAGATCCACCAGGGAGCGGTCCGGCTCCTGCACCCGGATCCGACCCGCCCCGACCAGCTGCTCCACGGGGCGCGTGGTGCGACCGGCCCCGTCCAGGGACGCCTCCTCGAGGTCCCGCACGCCGAAGAAGCGCACCTCGGTGCCGACGGGGAACGACCGGTCCACCACCGCCGCGCCGGGGTCGACGCGCAGGATCCTGCCGCCGTTGACGGGCGCCGCGGCGACGGGCGCCGCTCCCGGAGTCCCCCCCGAGGGCGCCAACGTCACCACCAGCCGGTCCACCGGGACCGCGCGCCACTCGGCCACGCTCACCCACACCTTCTCTCCGTCGGACCAGATCGCCGAAGCGTCGGCGGCGGGGACCACGCGTGTGCGCTGGCCGCCGGACCACACCTCGACGTTGCCGCCGACCAGCACCCAGACCTCGCCCTTCAGCTCCACCGCGCCCCGGGCCCCCTGGGCGATCACCGCGCCGTCGGCCGTCACCACTCCGCCTTCCACCGTCACCGCGGCCATCGCCACGCTCAGCAAGCTCGTCAGCATTGGACCTCCGAAGGAAAGGGTAAGCACGGAGCGGTGCCCACCGCCTCGGCCGGACGGCGGTGGGGATGCTACGGTGCCCCCATGTGGTCCCGCCGCACGTTCCTGACCAGCACCGCCGCGCTCGCCGCATGCGGGACCGGCGTGGCGCGCGGCACCCCCAGCCCGCCCGAGTCCCCCGCTTCCCCCCTGTG
>JAYVAS010000359.1:0-7168 GCA_043750895.1 Pseudomonadota bacterium | reverse complement strand
CGTGCCCTCTTTGGTGGGCAGGTCCAGGCACACCCGCACCGCGCTGGCGCCGGGCACGGTCGGCACGGTGGCCTCCTTCTGCTCCCAGTCGTGGCTCCCACGGGCGTTGCCGAGCTGCTGCATCCCGCCGGTGGGGGTGTAGCCGCCGGGTAGGGTCCCTCCGGCTTCGTCGATCAGGCGGGCGGTGAGCCGGGCCCCCTTCTTGCCGTCAGGGACGATGCCGTCGTAGCTCCACTCCCACCGCACCGTCAGCCCGGGGGTCATCGGGACGTCGCCTTCCTGGCAGGCAGTGGCCACCGGGGTCATTCCGGTGGGCGTGAGGACGAGGGTGTCCCCCTCGACCCGGACGTTGGTGCCCGCGAGCGTCTTGGGGACGGCGAGCCAGCCCAACCCGACCCCGCCCTGTTTGCGCGGGCCGATCTTCGGCTCGGGAGTGGTGGGCGTGGCTTCGGCGGGGTCGGCGCCCGGGTTCGCCGGGTCCACCGTCGCCACCCGGTCCGACGGCGCCTCACGGGGGGCCTTGATGGTGTAGGGCGCCTTGCCGGCCAGAGCAGCGCGGCAGCGGCGAATCCGGTCCTGCCCATAGGGCAGGGCGGCTTCGAGCTGGTAGCAGGCGGCCCGCTTCTGGGTGTCATCCCCGAGCTGCATGGCGAGCACGATGCGGGCGTCGTGGAAGTTCGCGAAGCGGGGCGCGACGGCCACCGCGTGTTCGAGGTTGGCGAGCGCCTGGGCCGGGGTGGCGCCAACCGCGTCCTTGCGCCGGGCGACGAGGAGCTGCTTGGGGCCGGCCTGGATGTCGTACTCCTCCCGCAGCCAGGGGGCGGCCCGCACCGCGCGGATGTTCTGGGTGCCCCCTTCCCGGAGCACGATCCAATCGGGCCGACGCTGGTGGACGACCTCCACGCGGTCGTTGATGTCGAGCCCGGTGGCGCCGCCCAGGTCGCGGTCGGTCAGGCCGACGAGGTCCTGCACGATCCAATTCCCAGCGTAGGCGACGAGCCCGATCTCCGAGTAGGCCACGGTCGCGCCGGGGGCGACGTTCTGGAGCAGCCAGGTGACGACCACGTTGTTGCTCCCGCCGAACCCGGTCGCGAAGGACGCGGTGGGCCAGTCGCCCTTGTCGCGGGGTGTGGTGGCGAAGGCGCCGTCGTTGTCGGTCTGGGCGATGCGCACCGTGGAGACGGAGCCGAGGTGCAGCAGGGCCAGAACCAGCGCGGCGACGGCCCCGACCTGCCGAGGCAAGGCGCCGAGGGGGCGGTCCACGAGCGCGGCGAGCCCGGCACCGGCTGCGGTCGCGAACAGGGGGAGTGCGGGGGCGAGGAACCGCTGGTTCGCCATCCAGTCGCCGCCGACGGCGCCCAGGAAGAGGAGGTGGGTGGCGGCCGGGGCCGCGAGGATCAGCGCTTCCTTGGGGCGCCGCACGCCCAGCGCCACCGCCCCGGCCACGATGGCCACGACGAAGGGCCATTCGTTCCGGACGAAGGGCCCGTAGTAGTCGAGGATCTCGGCCAGCGGCGCCCGTCCGCCCTTGTGGTAGTAGGTGTTGGGCACCAGATCGCCGTAGTAGACCACCCGGAACAACATCCACGCGGCGATCGGCGCGGCGGCCACGAGGGCCCAGCGCGCCATGCGCTTCTGCTCCCGCTCCAACACCAGGAACCGCGCCACCCCCAGGCCGACGGCCATCAGCGGGGCTTCGGGGCGGCTGAACCCGGCCACGCCGACCAGCAGCGCGGACACCGGGAACGCATCGGGGCGCTCGGCGAGGATGCGCCAGAAGGCCGCCGCGAGCAGGCAGGCGTAGAACGGGGTCTCGAGGTTCCCGGCCGCCCACCAGGTGAGCGGCAGCGACGCCGCGGTGGTGGTCGCGGCGAGGAGGGCCGCGGCGCCGGCGAGCGGGGTCTTCACCCGGGCGAGGCGCCAGGCCCCGAGGGCGGCGAATACCACGGTAGCGCCGTGGAAGAAGGCGCCGAGGCCCTTCCCGAAGGCCATGGCGTCCCAGCCGGCCGCGACCGGGAGGAGCAGGAACGCGAGCCAGGTGGGGTTCGAGTAGCCCTCGACCCGCTCCCCGGGGTTGAAGACGAGGCCGTTGCCGTGGACGAAGTGCCACGCGTAGCGGAGGGTGATGTACGCGTCGTCCGTGGTGTAGGTCCAGAAGCCCAGGGCGTTCACCACCGCGAAGAGCGCGATGACGCCGAGCAGGACGTAGAACCGCGGGTCCACCCGCGTGCTGCGGGCGCGCCGGCGGACCAGCCGCGGGGCGAGGGACTCCGCGGTGGGGAGGCGATCCCAGTGGCCCAGGACCGCGCCCGTCTCGTCGAGCAGGACCGCGCCGCCTTCCGTGCCGCCGAACGCGGCGGCCGCCGCTCCGTCGGGGTCCGACAGCAGGCGGGCGCGCGTGCCCACCTCCTGGGCGTAGGCGGCCAGGACGGGGACCGAGTCCGCCGCGACCACCACGAGATCCACCCCGGCGGGGAGGGCGCGCAGGAAGGCCTCGGCCTCGTCGCTGTAGGCGGGGGGAAGGAAACACACCAGCAACGGCGCGCTCCGGGGCGGGTCGAGCGGGTACGCGGTTCCGTCTTGTGCGGGGAGGGCGAGCGGCATCCGGCCGCGCCATAACCGCTGGTCGGCTAAGTGTTCCGGATGTGGCTAGTTCTGGGCGTGGTCTGGGCCGGGTCGCTGCCGGTGGCGGCGTCCGTGGACGTCGTACCGGTGGCGGCTCCGGGGTGGCCCCCGGTGGTCGCCGGGCTGAGCTTCGCGGGCCCCGACGGGGCCGACGCCCTCGCGCTCCGCAGCGTTTCAGCACCGAAGGGGCCCGCGAGCTGGACCGCCGACGTCACCTCCCAGGCGCCCTGGCTGGTCATCGCCTGGTCGGCCCGTGACGGGCAGTGGGGGATCGGCGGCGCGACGGTGGTCTTCGTCCACGGCGAGGAGAAGACCCCCGTCGCGATGCGGCTCGGGCTCGAGATCCCCCTCGAAGGACAGCCCGCCTCGGGGGCCGGCACCACCCTGGTGCGGGCCGGCGGGCAGATCCTGGGCGTCACCCAGATCCGCAACCCCTTCCCGAACCGGCCGCTCACCCGGATCCAGATCGACTCGAAGCGCACCGCGGGGGCGTTGTCGGTGTACGCGGTCTCGCTGGTCGACGTCCCACCCTTCCCCGTCGCGCCGTCCGACCCGCAGCTCACCGGCTTCCCGTTCGTCATCCAGCCCGCCGGGCCGCCGCTGCCGCAGCCCGACGACCTCCGCGTGAGCGGCCCCGCCGGCGCCCAGGGCTTCGTCACGGTCCGCGACGGCCACCTCGCCTTCGAGGAGGGGGGGCGGGCGCGGTTCTGGGGCATCAACCTCCTCAACGGGGCCGGACACCCTCCCAAGGAGGACGGAACGGAGCTCGCGCGCCAGCTCGCGGCGTCGGGCATCAACCTCGTGCGGCTGCACCACTTCGACGCGCCGCGCGGCAGCGTCGTCAACCCTGACCGCACCAGCGACCCCGCCACCCTCTTCGACGCCGAGGAGCTGGACCGCTTCGACTGGTTCGTCTCCGAGCTCAAGCGCAACGGTGTCTACGTCCTGCTCGAGGTCGCCACCAACCGCGCCTTCTCCGAGGTGGACGGGGTGTCCAACGCCGACGCCTCCGTCGCCAACGGGCACAAGCTGGTGCCCTTCTTCGCGGCCGACTGGCGCGACGCGTTCCTCCGGTGGACCCGCGCCTGGCTGGGGCGCACCAACCCGTACACCCAGCTCCGCTACGCCGACGATCCGGTCATCGCCATGGTGGAGCTGGTCAACGAGAACAGCGTCGCCATGAACTGGTTCACCGGCGGCCTCGAGAGCTTCTCGGCGCCCCACCGGGCCACGTTGGACGCCCGTTGGAACGCGTTCCTCGCCACGCGCTACCCGGACGAGGCGGCGGTGCGGTCCGCGTGGACGGGCTCGGTCAACCCCGGGCTGCTCCCCCACGAGAAGTGGGGGGCGATCCAGCGGCACCCGGTCGCCGCCGGCTTCTTCGACGACTACCCCCTCCGGCGGAAGGAGGACCTCTACGACTTCTACGCGGGCGTCGATCAGACGTTCCTCACCGACGAGGCGCGCCTCGTCCGGGAGCTCGGCTACCGCGTGCCCATCGTGCCGGGCGTGACCTACCAGAGCCCGATGCTGGCGCGCATCCAGTCCCAGTTCGACGTCATCGACATCCACCTCGAGTGGGACGGCGTGGGCGGGGAGGACACCCTGCGGGGCGCGTCGCTGGTGGAGTCGCCGCGGGCCATCTCCTATCTGGACCGGTTCACGCAGGCCCAGGCGGGGAAGCCGTTTATCATCTCCGAGACCAACGGCGCCTTCCCCAACGAGACCACCAGCGAGCTGCCCTTCGTCTACGCGACGATGGCGTCGGTGCAGGACTGGGACGCCCTCATCTGGCTCAACTACACCAACGGCCCGTACCGTACCGGCTCCACCGCGGTGGCCGGGATGTACGAGCTGCGCAACGCCATCACCAAGTGGGCGCAGTTCGGCGTGGCGAGCGCGCTCTTCCGCAGCGGTGCGGTGCCGGCCGCGCCGGGGCTCCTCCCGGTGTACCGATCCGACGCCGCGGTGAAAGCACAGACGGTGTCGGGCGCGCGGGCGTCCCTGCCCGAGGTGCGCGACGTCGGCTTCGTGCTCGAGCATCGGATCCGGGAGGCCTACGGCACGGTGATCCCCGAGGCGATCGCCGGCGCGCCTTCCACGGAGGTGGGGTGGTGGCCGGATGCGAGTCGGTTCGTGGTCGATGACGACCGCTGGCAGGTGGTGATCGGCAAGGACCGCCCTGAGCTGGCGGGGGAGGGGGCGGGCGCGACCCGGGCGCGGTTCCTGGACCCCCAACTGGGCGCGTTCGCGGCCACGAGCTTCGTCAGCCTGGACGGCAAGCCCTTCCCGAGCTGCCGGCGCGCGCTGATCACCGTCGCGGGGCGGATGCTGAACACCGGGATGACGACGGGCGCTGGCGGCACCACCGTGCACCGGTGGGGGGACGGCCCGTCGCTGGTGGTGCCCATGACCGGCGAGGTGCGCTTCGCGTGGCCGACGAAGCCGACGGTGCGGCCGCGTGCGGCCGATGGCACCCTCGGCGATCCGGTGGTGCTCAAGTCGGTGGAGAAGGGATGGTGGGCGCTGCCGGTGACGGGGGCGACGACGGTGTGGTGGGAGGTGGGGTGACGGGTGATCCGCGTCGATGAACGAGCACTGAGCGGGTGCTCGGGGCCATGTCGGCCGGAGAGACGCCCCGGTCGATCGGCCCCGGGATCAGGATCGCGTGGCTGCGGCTGCGTCGAAGAGTCGGCGCAGCTCCTCGCGGTCGACCCCCGCCGCGTCGGCCCGGCTCACCACCGCCGCGAGCTCCGCGGCCAGGCTGTCGAGGAGAGCCGTGCGGGACGCCCCTACGGCCGAGTCCGCGACGAAGCTTCCCTTGCCCTGGAGGGAGACGATGAGGCCGGCGCCCTCGAGCTCGTCGTAGGCCTTTCGCGTGGTGATCACGGACACCAGTAGATCAGCCGCGAGCTGCCGGACCGAGGGGAGGGCCGCCCCGGGGGGAAGCTCCCCAGAGCGGATCCGATCGGCGAAGCGGTCGCGGATCTGGCGCCAAAACGGCACCCCGGAGGATTGGGAGAGGGTCATCGCTTCGCCACCAGCGCGACCGAGGTGAGCAGCAGGGCGCCCGCGAGGAATGGCGCGGCGGAGGCGGTCGTCGCGTCCACCTGCCCGTACCGGGCCATCAGGTCGACGATCGGGGAGAGGATGAAGCCGAAGGAGAGCATGGCGGCGATCACCACCGCCGCGGTCACCCGCGCCCGGCTCCAGCTCGGCGGTGCCAGCGGGAGGGCCGTCAGCAGGATCCAGAGCCCCGCCGCCGCGAGGTACGAGGTGATCGGAGCGCGCTGGTCCGACGCGCCCGGGGCCACCTCGGCCGCGGCCCGCAGGAAGAGGTGGGTCGCCAGGAACGGGATCCCGAGCGCGCCCGCCCCGACGGCGGCCCAAAGACGAGCCTGCTCCAGGCGGACGGGCATCCAGGACAGTGGGCCGCGCGGTCTCCACCGAGTGCCCACGAAGGTCCCCGCGACCGCTGCGGGAACCAGCGGGGAGGCGGCGGCCAGGAGGAGGAGCATCGATCCACCCGGCTGGGCCCGGTCGAGGAGCGCGGCGGCGGGCAGCACGATCCCGTAGATACCGAGGAGGTAGCCGAACCCGATCATGCCGAGGGGGGTGACCTTTCGCCGCCCGGCGCGCCCCTGATTGGACGCAAGGTCATTCATCCCGAGGAGTCCCCATGCCGCCATCAGGGCCAGGAATGTGGTCCAGAAGAGAATAGATGGGTTGAACCTTCCATTCACCAGCATCCCCACCCCTTGGACGCCCACGGTCAGGGCCAGAGCGGATGTGGTGGCGATGGTGCTCGCCGATCCACGTCGCTCCGCGTGTGTCACCGGAAGGCAGGGCCACGGGACCGGCGTTCCGACCGCGTGGTTGGGCAGCCACGCGATGCCCGCCGCCGCCCACCCGACCCAGAGCGCGGGAAGGACGTGCCCCCCGGCATCGTCGGTGATGAAGGTGGACATCGCCATGAAGACGGCGGAGCCCGCCAGCGAGATCGCTTGGCTCCTCCCCGCGCCGACCCACCCCACCGCCGACACCTGCAGCCCCAGCATGGCCCGGGTCACGCCAGCACCTCTTCGAGGGTGCGCGTGCCCCCGGTGATCTCGTCCAGGGTGCCGTCGCGGACGATGCACCCGCGGTCGATCACCAACAGCCGGTCGCATACCCGGGCGACATCCTCGACCTGGTGCGAGGCGAGGAGGACCACCCGACGGTCGTCCTGCATCACGTCGAGCAGCTCGGCGAGGAGCGCGCGCCGCGAGGGCACGTCGAGTCCCGTGGCCGGCTCGTCGAGCAGCAGCACCTCGGGGTGGTGGCCGAGGCACAGGGCCAGCCGCGCGCGGGTCGCCTCCCCTTTCGAGAGCCGGATGACGTTCGCGCCGGGATCAAGCTGGAGGCGCTCCACCAGCCGGTCGAAGTGGGGCATGTCCCACCGCGGGTAGAACCGCGCCAGGAGCTGCGCGTGGGCGCGCAGGGTGACGGGAAAGAGCGGCATGTCGTCGCTCATCCACGTGATCCGGCGGCGCAGCGCGACGAG
>JAYVAS010000358.1:0-19135 GCA_043750895.1 Pseudomonadota bacterium | reverse complement strand
ATGCTCTTCTCGGGCGAGGAGGGCGACAAGCCCACCGGCTCCCTCTCCGGCGGCGAGCGCGTGCGCACCATCCTCGCCC
Source organism: Pseudomonadota bacterium (assembly GCA_043750895.1). Taxonomy (GTDB): domain Bacteria; phylum Myxococcota_A; class UBA796; order UBA796; family SXON01; genus JAYVAS01. The sequence goes on along the minus strand of JAYVAS010000358.1, from coordinate 19,056 downwards.
GGTTGATGCTGCTCAAATACAACACCCTCATCCTCGACGAGCCCACCAACCACATGGACCTGGAGGCGATCTCGGCGCTACGCGACGGCATCCAGGACTACAAGGGCACCTGCCTCTTCGTGACCCACGACCGCGACCTGGTCGAGACCGTGGCCAACAAGCTGATCAGCATCGAGCCCGGGCGCATCGAGGTGTTCCCCGGCGGCTTCCCCGAGTACCTGCGCGCCAAGCAGGCCCGGAAATGAAACAGGGCTGGCGGCACTTCCGCGCCGCCTTCATCCTGTTCCACCTCCTCGCGATCCTCATCGCCGGCATGCCGTCCACCGAGAGCGCGCTCAAGCGCAGCGCCTGGAAGGACCCGACGGTCCAGGCGGAGTTCGCCGCGTGGTCGGCGCGGCTCGGGGTGCCCCAACCGGAGCTGGAGGACCAGCTCTTCGTGTTCGCGCAGGCGTGGGCAAAGGGGCGCGGCACCCTGGAGCGGCCCTTCCGCCCCTACCTGAAGCTCTCGGCCACCGACCAGAGCTGGCAGATGTTCGTGGCGCCCCACATGTTCCCCACCCGCTTCGAGATCGCGGTGACGCGCGACGGCAGCGACTGGCAGACGGTGTTCAAGGAGCGCTCCGCCACCGCGACCTGGCGGGCCGAGCTCTTCGGGGTGGAGCGCCTCCGCGCCTCGATCTTCCGGTGGGGCTGGGCCGCGTACGCCGGCGCCTACCACAAGGGCTGCACCGCCCTCGCCGGCCAGCTCTTCGCCGAAGACCCGACGGTGCTGCGGGTGCGCTGCCGCTTCTGGAAGGCCCGCTCGCCGACCCCGGCGCAGGCCGCCGCCGGCATCGAGGAGAAAGGCACCTTCGTGTACCCCTACGAGGTGCGTCGGTGAGCTGGCGCGCCTGGGTCGGCTGGATGGACCAGCTGGAGGACGCGCTGTCGCTCGCCCTGGTCCGGATCGTGGTCGGTCTGGCCGTCGCCCTGCACCTGCTCCACCTGATGTACGTCGGCGCGCCCGCCCTGATCTGGGTGGACGCCGACCGGGGGGGCTTCCGGGACCTGGACAGCCCGCTCGTCAACGCGCTGGGGGGCGCCACTCCAGAGACCATGGCCTGGCTGGTGCCGGCCACCGTCGTCGCCGCGATCACCATGGCGGCCGGCTTCGGGACCCGCCTCGCGGTGTTCGCCACCTGGCTCGGTTTCCGGGCGGTCGCCGACCTCAACAGCCACGCGGGCGGCTCCTACGACGAGCTGCTGCTCAACATCCTGTTCCTGCTCATGTTGTCCGGGTGCGGGGGGCGGCTCTCCGTCGACGCGCGCCTGGGCTGGTCGCGCGCGCTGGTCCCATCGTGGCCGCGCTACGTCCTCGTGTTCCAGCTCGCGTGGATGTACTTCGCCACCGCCCTCCAGAAGGTCTCCATCCACTGGGTCCCCTGGGGGGACCTCGACGCCCTCTGGTACATCCTGCAACAGCCGACCTGGCAGCGCGCCTCGATGACGTGGCTGGCGCCGCTCTTCCCGCTCACCCGCGTGGCCACGCTGGCCACCTGGTGCTTCGAGATCAGCGCGCCGTTGCTCCCGCTGGCCATCTGGTACCGCGGCACCCGCACCCGCGCGGGGTGGCTGCGCGCCACCCTGAACCGCCTCGACTGGCGGACGAAGTACCTGCTGGTGGGCGCCGGCATGCATGTCGGCATCGAGCTGACCATGGAGGTGGGCGCGTTCACCTTCGCGACGGCGGCGTTGTACGTGGCGTGCTTCCATCCGGACGAATGGGCGCGGAGGAGCGGGGACCGCGGGCTGCCGTCATGACGCCGACTGGCACACACTCAGCGATTCTTCTGCTTTCACCTTGTGCCTCGTGACATCACACCCTCACGGCACCGACCCCGGACCGTCGCCTGCCTGCGGTACCTTTCTCGAGCCCAAGGAGGGCACGAACCATGGCGAACGAACAGGCTGAAGAGACCGTCCCCACCTCCGAGATCCACACCTCCGAGACCGAGACCCCGGCGACCGAGCCGAAGGTCGATGGCGAAGAGGGTGAAGAGGCCGGTGAAGAGGCCGGCGAAGAGGCACACTCGGCCAACACGGACGAGGGCGACGCGGACGACGCCGACGACGAGGGTGCCGACGCCCCCGTCGCGGACGAGACTCCGTAGCGCGTCATCGAAGGGATTGTGACGGGTCGCCGGCCCCTTCTCCCCCAGGGGAGTAGGGGTCGACCGTCACAAGCCCTTCTCCCGCCGGTGAGCACGGCGCGAAGCGCCGGATGTGGGCCGGCAGGACGCCCCGCGCCGCGTCGTTGACCGGCCGGTCAGGCCCGTCGGCGGCGGGTGAACAACGCGGCCGCGGCGGCCAGGCCGATCACCGGAGCGAATGGCGTGGACTGGGTGCCGCAGACCGCCGCGCCCGGCGCGGTCTCTACCGACTTCGCGGAGGCAGCCTGGTCGGGGCCGGAGGTCGCATCGTCGTCGGACCCTTCGTCGGAGTCGTCCTCGTCGTCCTCGTCGGAGTCGTCCTCGTCGGCGTCCTCGTCCTCGGCGTCGTCGGCGTCCGACTCGTCCTCGTCCTCTTCGTCGTCGAGGTACCCGTCGTCCTCGCAGGTCTCGCTGATGTAGTCCAGCGCCTGGCACACCGCGTGGGCCTCGCCGAGGCTCTCGTCGCAGGCCTCGTCGAGCGTGTCCACGTCTTCACACATGTCCGTACACGCGCCATCGAAGTCGCCGCCGTCGGGGCAGTACGCATCGTCGACGACGCCGATGGTCTCGCAGAACGCGTCGCCATCGCCGAAGTAGGACTCGCAGGTCTCGTCGGCCGCGTCGAGGTTGGAGCAGAGGTCCTCACAGGTGTCCGCCGCGTGCGCGGGCAGGGTGAGGGCGAGGAGGATGCTGAACATGGTGACTCCGGGGGTGGGTGGAGACCATCAGCGATCTCCACTCCCACCTTCACCTCCGTCTCTGAAGCGACGATTAAGGGCAGACGCCCCCGCGCCTCCGGCTACAAACGCGGTGACGACGCCGACCACCGCCCCCGGCCTCCGGCTACGCTCCACCGATGCTCACCCTGTCGTTTGACCACCTTCGTGTCCGCGTAGACCCGGCGCGCGGCGCCGGCGTCACCGCGTTCGACGTGGACATGGATGGGCAGTGGCTGCCGATCTACGCCCAGGCCGCCGAGCTCCCCGTGGCGAGCTTCCTGATGGTGCCGTGGAGCAACCGGGTCGCCGACGGGCGCTTCGTGCACGCGGGCACCGCGATCCAGCTCGACGAACCCGACCGGCACGCGATCCACGGGCTGGTGCGCAAGCGCCCGTGGGCGATCGTGCACGCCACCACGAGCGAAGCCACGCTCCGCTACACCTGGCCGGGGGGCGCGTGGCCCTGGCCCTTCGAGGCCGAGGTCCACTACTGGCTGGCGGATCACACCTTCCACAGCGCGTTGGCCGTCACCAACCGGGGTGACTCCCCGATGCCCGCCGGCCTCGGTTTCCACCCCTACTTCACCCGCGGGGACGTGATCATCGGCTTCCACGTCGCCGGCATCTACCCCGACGCCCACGGCACCCGCATCCCCTCGGGCCCCGCCGCGCCGCCCGACCCCCCGCGCGACCACACGATCGCGCGCCCGCTCGACCCCGACACCTTCATGGACTTCTGCGGGCACGGGTGGGATGGGGTCGCGACGCTGCGCTGGCCCGCCGCGGGGTTGGTCGTCGACGTCCGCTCCGACCTCGACCACCTCGTGTTCTACAACCCGCCCCAGCCCTACTTCGCGCTCGAGCCGGTCTCGAACGCCAATGACGGCTTCAACCTGCGCACCCGCGGTGACCCGACCCACGGCGTCCGCGTGCTCGCCCCGGGGGAGACGCTGCGAGGGCACATGGCGCTCCGGGCCCGCGTGCGGGTGCGCGGCTGATCAGAGCGCGGTGTCGACCGTCGCCAACCCGCGGGTCGCCGCGGAGTAGGTCGTCGGCCACGCCACTCGCTGGGCCTCGGCGAACGCCAGCGCTGCCGGGTCGCACGCCGTGACGTCGGCGCACACCAGCACGAACGCCATCCGCCACTGTGTCTGGGCCTTCAGGTGCGACGGCACGCGCGGCCCGTGGTCGGCGATGACCTCCTCGATGGTGAAGTCGATCCGCTGGCCCCGGAAGGTGGCGGGAGCGCCATAGGCGTCGTTGGAGCACGGAGAACGCGAAGATGCCGTCCACGTCGAAGTCGGTGTAGAAGATCAACATGTCGTAGTCGTCGGGGTGCTCGGCGTAGAACGCCGCGCCCAGGTCGAACACCTCCTCCCCGGTGGACAAGCCATAAGCGCCGTCCGACCGAGGGATGAACGACGGCGGGACCCCGATCTTCGCCACGTCCGGGTACGGCTCGGTGACGGTGCCGGTGTCGGTGTCGGTGTCGGCGGCCTGCCGCCCGCCCGACGGGCTGCACGCAGCGAGCACCCCGAGCAGGGTCACGCGGAACGGCATGGCGAATCCCTCGCCGTCCGACTACCCTGACGGTGAGGGCGCAGCCAGCGGCCACCGTTGCGGGCACCCCGCCCCGAGAAAGGTCTTTGTGGCGGCCATCGGAGTCCGCATGCACCCCGCCGCTCTCCTCCTTCTCCTCTCCGCGTGCGTGGTCGACAACGGCCTGCAGGGCAAGGACGCCAACCCCGGCTTCGATCCCGGCGACTCGGCCACCCCACCCGACACCGACACCACCGACACCGACCCCCCGCCGGCCGAAGAATGCAACGGCGTGGACGACGACGGCGACGGCCAGATCGACGAGGACTTCCCCGACGAGAACGGCAACGGCCGCGCCGACTGCGAGGACGTGGAGTGCCCGACCCTGGACCTCGGCGTCGCCGGCACCGTCCCCATCCTCGAAGCCTGCGCCGGGACCGACGCCGGCACGGTCACCGACCCCTGGAACGTCGGGATCGAGTGGCAGTACACCTCGGCGGGGAGCGGCGTCGTGGTCATGCCCGCCGTCGGCAACCTCACCGACGACAACGGCGACGGGCAGGTCGACGAGGACGACATGCCCGACATCGCCTTCACCACCTACGGTGCGAGCACGCTGGTCGCCCTCAACGGCGACGGCAGCGGCGAGATCTTCGAGGTGTCGGGCTTCGACGGCCTGGGCGGCGTCACCATCGCCGACGTGACCGGCGACGGCTACCCCGAGATCATCGCGACCACCGTCGGCCACGCCGTGGTCGCGGTCGACGCCACCGGCGCCACCCTGTGGACCTCGGCCGTGTTCGGCAGCATGAGCGGGTATCCGCAACCCACCGTCGCCGACCTCGACAACGACGGCGACGTCGAGGTCATCTACGATGTGGCGGTGGTCAACGGCGCGGACGGCACCACCGTGGCGACGCTCGCAAACACCAGCACGTCCTACCGCACCCCGATCGCGGCCGACCTCGACCAGGATGGCCAACAGGAGATCATCCTCGGCAACGCGGTGTACGACGCCACCGGACGGCTCCTGTGGACCGACGGCGTGACCGGCATCGGCGACTTCGGCGCCGTGGGCGACGTGGACGGCGATCCCGAGGGCGAGCTGTTCAGCGTGACCGCCGGCGTGGGCTACCTCCACGACGCCGACGGGACCCTGCTGGGTAGCTTCGTGATCCCTGGGGGGGGCAATCCCGGGCCCCCCGCGATCGCCGACTTCGACGGCGACGGCGAGATCGAGCTGGCGGTGCCCAGCGGTGCGCTGATCAGCGTGTTCGAGACCGACGGCACGCTGGTCTGGAGCGCAACGATGCAGGACAACTCCGGACTGGCGGGGTGCTCCGGCTACGACGTGGACGGCGACGGTGCCTACGAGGTGTTGTTCGCGGACGAGGTCGCGTTCCGCATCTACGACGGGGCCACCGGCACGGTCCGCTACGAGAACCGGAACCACTCCTCGGGCACGCTCTGGGAGTACCCGGTCACCGCCGACGTCGACGGCGACGGCTCGGCCGAGATCGTCGTCGCCGACAACAGCGGCGCCTGGCAAGGCATCACGGTGTACGGGCACAACGGCGACGGCTGGCCGCGGTCGGGCACCACGTGGGCAACGCACGACTTCGCGGTGACCAACATCGAGCCCGACGGGCACGTCCCCAGCCCCCCCGAAGCCTCCTGGCAGGTCTACAACGTGTTCCGCGCCCGGCCCTCGGTCGACGATCCGTCCTCGCCCGATCTGTACGTCAACATCGACGACATCTGCGTCGCCGACTGCACCTGGGGACCGGTGGCGCTGACCGTGCAGGTGCACAACCAGGGGGGCGTCTCGGTCAGCGCGGGCACGATGCTCGCGGTGTACGCCGACGACAACGCGCCCCGGCTGGTCGCCACCGTCGCCCTGCCGGAGATCGCCTCCGGGACCTCGCTGGCCGGCATCCAGGTGGACCTGACCCCCGCCGACATCGGCGCCTACGGCTTCATCGTCACCGTGGACGACGACGGCACCGGGCTGGGCGACGTCGACGAGTGCGACGAGCTCAACAACACCGACCGCTACACCGACGTGTTCTGCCCGTAGCCGGGGGGGGTGGTCGCGGAAACTGCCCGATTCCGTCCTTACCCGTCACTCCTCCCGAAACGCCGCCGCCGCCGCGCTTTCCCACGGCGGGAGATTCGTGCAGCCCCGGGTGTCGCCGGGGCTGATCGCCAGCTCGGCGAAGCCGAGGTCGGACTCGAAGTCGAAGCGGAGGTCCCCCACCACCCAGCCGTCCCCGCTGGGCATCCAGTAGGGCATCCGCGCAAACCGCAAGAACGCGTCAACCCTGCACTCCTGGCGCGCCAGCTCGGAGAGCGCGTCGACCGGCGCCTCGAAGTGGGCGCCCCAGGCCCAGCTGGGGTCGGAGACGAGGTCGGAGGGGCGGAGCGGCGCCGTGTGGCCCTCCCCCCGGGGCAGACCACACTCGTCCGCCGCGGTCACCGCCGGGAGCTGGGAGTGCAGGACCGGGCGCACCCGGTACGTCGCGCCGGAGCGGCTCGCGACCAGGGCGCTCCAACACCACGGGACCCCGGGGCGCGGGGTGAGCGACACGTCGAGCAGGGTCTCGTCGGGGCGGACCTCGGCGAGGAGAGCGCGCAGGCTGCGCTCGGCCCGCCAGGAGCCGCTCGCGAAGGTCGTGAGGGTCACGAGCACCAACGCCGCGGGCAGGTCCCACCGATCCCGCCTGAGCTGGAGCAGGACGTGCCCCGCGAGCACCGCCGAGAACAACAACGCGGCCGGGAGCCCCACCGCGAACGCGACGAGGCCCGCCATCACCAGCGCGAGCAGCCCCATTCCGGCCCGCACGGCGCAGCTCGGGAACGTGGTGACGGCGAGCGGGAGGAGCGCCGCCCACAACCACGGTTCGAGGATGAAGATGAAGTCGCCGTAGAGCCAGCCGCTCCACGCCGGCCAGAACGGGTGCACGCCGTAGCTGTTCCACGCGTCTGCGCCGATGTGCAGGGCGCCGGCGACCAGGGAGAGCGCGACCAGGGGCCCCGGGCGAGCCGCGGGGTCGCGCCAGCGGGCGAAGGCGGCCACGCCCAGCGCCAGGGGGACCATCCCGAGGAGCGTGTGGGTGTGGCCCCGGTGGTGGACCAGATACCCCAGCCGCGCATCCGCGTAGAAGGGGTTGAACAGGAGGTCGGCGTCGGGGATGTTGGAGGCGAGCACCGCCGCCCAGAGCGCACCCCGGGCCGACCCGACCGCGGGGGTGGCCGCGCGCGCGAGCAGGACGCCGACGAGCGCGTGGGTGACGTTGTCCATCGAGATCGGTCGGGGCCGTAACGTGGCGCGGAATCAGCCGCCCAGCCGCGCCCGGCGTGCCGAAATCCAGGCGCGCCAAAGCGGGCTCGTGCCCTGCATCGGGTGGGCGTCGCAGAGGTGCAACACCTGCGTGGCCAGCAAACCGTGCGGGTCTTTGGCGATCGCCTGGGCGAGCGGGCGCCAGTCGGTGAAGTCGCCGCGATCCAGGATGTCGTCGAGGGCCGCGAGACCCCGCTCGGCTACGGGGACCCCGTCGTAGTCCAGGTGACGGTGGTTCACGGACGCTCCTCCACGAGGTGGTCGAGCATGGACACCGCAAGGCCTCCGCAGGCGTCGGCCACCGCCCGCCAGTCCCGCCACCGGCCATCCAGCTTTCGATAACTCCGGAGGTCCACCTCGGAGAGGTCGTACGGGAGGGGCTCCGCGAGTTGCCGCGCGAGCTGCGTCGCGACGCGCTCGCCGCCCGGCCCGATCTGGTCGGCGTACCAGTCGTCGAGGCCCACCAACACCCCTGCCGCCGCCGTGTCGAGCAACTCGGCCAGCGCCACCACGTCGAGGTAGTCCCGGGTGGCATTACGACGGAGCACGAGCCACCCCTTGATACGCGTCATCTCGGCGATGGTCGGTATCCGGACCGGCCCGTGCGGCGTGTCGATGACCTCTACCTCCAAGGGACGTCGGCGGATCAGGTTCCGGATCCCGGTCTCCACGCCGTCGAGGCTGCCGAGCACCTGAACGGGCCGCGCGACGCGCGCGGTGATCCAGCTGTCCGTCTCCTCGAGATCAGCCAGCACGGTGTCGAAACGGGCCTTCAGATCACGGACGACGTGATCGTCGTCGTAGGAGACCCGATGTCCGGCGTGTAAAGCCGCCGCGGTTCCCCCTACGAGGACCGCGTCGGGGACGATCCGCTGCAGCCGGGCGGCGGCGGCGAGCAGGGCGTCCCACTCCGGTTCCCGGCGCGCGGGCATGAAGAACCTCCATGATGCTTCTAACCGGGCTCCTCCGGAGAGGGCGACGCGGGCGGGGGGTCTCGCGGTGAGGGGTGGCCTCGGCGTCGCGTGGGGCGACGCGGGCGGGGGGGGTCGCCGCGAGGGGTGGCCTCGGCGTCGCGTGGGGCGACGCGGGCGGGGGGTCTCGCGGCGTGCCGGGCACCCCTCACTTCGCCAGCAGGCCGGCGCCCAGGAAAACGGTGGTCATTGCACCCTCGGGATCCGAATCCGCGACGATCAGGTCAAGGGTCCCGTCGCCATCCACGTCTTCGCTCCCCCCGAGGGCGTAGCCGAACCACGAGCCGGTCGCGCCGCGCAGGCTCGGGAGCCCATCGGCGTCGACGTGGCCGCCCGCGAGCAGCGTCGGATGGTCCACGATGCGCACGGCGTCGTCGAAGTGGGCCGTCACCGCGAGGCCCGTCTCGCAGTTCGAGTCCGAAACGGCACGACTGCCGACCGCCCCCAGGTACCCGCCTCCGGTCACGGTGATCCATCGCCCGTCGCGGTCCAGGGGCGACCCTCCACGCGCCGCACCGGCCAGGTCGCCGCCCGTGAAGCCAATCACGGCGTCCCTCCCGACGTCGTCGTAGAGGAACCACTCGGGGAGGCCGTCATCATCCACGTCGTAGGCCTCGACCTCCATCGCGGACCTTTTGAGGGTCAGGACCACGTCGAGATCGTCGGTGGTGACCACGCCCGAGAGCCCGACGGGGACGAGCGCGACATTCGTCGCGGAGACGAGCACGAACTCTTCGTTGCCGTCGGCGTCGAGGTCGGGCGAGACCGAGACGAATGCACCCGGTCCGACGCCGTTCACGACCAGCCGGGCATCTTCACGGGCAACCGCACCCCGAGTGGTGCCGTCGAAAACGTACAGGAGGCTCACGGCGTAGCTACCCGAGACGCCGACCGCAACCTCCGGAACCCCGTCGCCCCAGAGGTCCGGTCCGGCGTTGGTGGCCAGGTACGGCCAGGGCCCGAAAAAGTCGTCGACCGCGTCGACGAGCTGAACCGAGAAGAGCGACGAACCCGGATCAGCGGCGGAGTGGACCGAGGCGAAATTCTCGTCCTCGTTCGCCTCGACGAGGAGCAGCTCCGATCGTCCGTCGCCGTCCACGTCCCCGGCGCTCCCCGCGGCGAAGCCGGCCTGCGAGAGGTTCAAGCCCGGGACGGAGAACCATGGCACCAGGTTTCCGACGACGAGGTCCTCGCCCCGGAGCACCTGCACCGCCCGTGGATCGTCGCCTTCGAAGAGGACCTCGGGGAGCCCACCGCCGTCCATGTCTCTCACCAGCTGCGTCGCGTAGGGGGAGACCACGTCGGTTTCGCCGAGGACCACGACCGCGGTTCGCGGGTCGCATCCGCGCCCGGGACCGCCGGTCTCGACCGTCGTCGTGGTGGTGACCCCGGTCGTGCCCGTCTCCCACGTGGTGCTGTCGCGCACGAACACGGGCGGAGTGCCCGTGTCCACCTTCGTCTCGCCCCAACAGCCCTCGAGACCGGCCAGGAGGATGACGCCCAAGACCACCCGCATGCGCCAGACCTACCACGCGCGCCCGGGGCGCGCCCTCCGTCGGCGGCACTTGCTGCTCGGGGTAGACCCCCCCTACGTCGGCAGCACTTCCACCACGTCCAGCCCTTCTTCGTAGTCGGCCTCGATGTCCTCGGCGATGATGAACAGGCAGTAGGGCTCGCCATCCGCGCAGGGCTCGCAGTACACGCCCATCGCGCCGGCCAGATCGCAGACCGCCGACTCGACGTCGGGCTGGTTCACCAAAGCACCGAGGTAGCGCGTGTCGCCCAGGCCGGTCGCGCGGCCGTACACGATCTGGGACCCATCGGCAGTGAAGCTGCCCTCGAGGGTGAAGTCCTCGAGCGGGATGGGGATGTCCCCGTAGAGGATGGTGATCGACGCCGCCTGGGCGAAGAAGTAGGGCGTGTCGGTGAAGTCACCGGCCGGGAAGTCCCAGCTCGGGAGATCGGTGAGCTGCGTGAAGCTGCCGTCGTCCTCCTGGTAGCCGAGGGCGCCGAGCAGATCGATGGTGGTGTCGTCCGCCGCGGTGACCTCGAAGAGCAGGGGCACGGTGAGGTACTGGCCGAGGAGCGGGTCGAGCACCGCCGGGTCGACGATGGTGGCGTCGGAGAGGCGGGTGACGTAGGCGCGACCGGCCAGCGACGCGTTGCCGTCGGCGATGGGGGTGCCGATGGTGTTGGTGACGAAGCTCGCCGCGGTCGTGACCCCGCACACCGTGGTGCCGAGCTGGTAGGCGGTGCTGGGCGCGAGGTCGGCCCGGAACATCACCTGGACGCCCCCGTCGGACCACACGACGTCGGTCACATCGGCCGGGTTGCCGACGTCGTCCAGGACCGAGAACTCCGCGGCATCGGTCTGGCCGTCGCCGTCGAAGCTGACCGTGAACACCGTCCGGTAGTAGACGTCGCTGTCGCCGTCCTCCGGGGTGCTGCTGAGCACCGTGGCGGAGCAGTCGCCGGTCAGGGTGTCGGTGTCGTCGGTGTCCACCGGGTCGGTGTCGCTCACCGCCGCGCTGTCGTCGTCGACCTTGTCCTTGTTGCAGGCCGCCAGGGCCAGCAGCACGATGCTGAACGTACGCATGGGTCTCCTCCAAGAGATCATGAACCGGGAGCGGCGAAGGGATCGAACTACTCGACCAACGCCTCGATGGACAACGTGTACCAATGGAAGCGGCTTCCCTTTTCTTCCTCGTTCCGCACCAGGACGTACCAGTCGTTGGTGCCCGTCTGGGCCCGTTCGAACCAGGGGTCCAGGTCGTACTCGATCTCGCCCCGGCGGTCGTCGACGAGGACGGTGGTGCCGTCGTTCGCGTAGAGGACCACCTGCCCGTCCACCGGTGAGCCCTGCTTGAAGGCCGTCATCGTGAAGCGGACGTACGTGGCCTCCTTGGGGGTCACGATGTGGTACCAGTCGAAGTCGCCCGCCTCACCCACCGTGCCGAAGACGGTGCCCCCCGGCGCGAAAGTGGTGGCGGTGGCGAAGTCGTCGTTGGGCTCGACCTCGTTGAAGGTCCACTCCACTGGCGCCTTCACCAGGGAGGAGAGCAGGAACCAGGTGTAGTCGTCGCCGAACAGGAGGGAGGTCTCGCCGAGGATGACGGTGTAGTCGGTGGGGTCGGGCGCGGGGAAGCGGAGGATGGGGTCCGTCGTGAGGTAGCTGTCGGCGACGGTGATGCTGTCGTCGTCGTCGTAGACGATGAACTGCATGTCCGCGGCTGAGCCGCGCGACGCGGCGTCCACGCGCACCTCGACCCAGCCGGGCTCGGCGGCGGTGAAGGTGAAGTAGTCGGCGTCGCCGAAGGGCGCGTTCTTGGGGTTCGCGGGCATCATCACCCCGCAGCCCCAGACCTCCATCGGGATGGCCATGGCCAGCGACGCCTGGTCGTTGGGCTCCACCTCCTCGAAGTCGCACCGCGGAGGGAGGAAGGGCCCGGTGTCGGTGACCGAGGAGTCCGCCGTGTCCGCCGCGGTGTCGGTGTCGGTGTCGTCCTGGGTGTCGGGATCCACCACGTCGGGGATCTTGGGGGTGCAGCCGTTGCAGCCGACGAGGAGGAGGAGGGGGAACATCTTGGACAGGATAGCGGTTCGCCGTCCGGCTATGCTGGAAAAGAGGAGATGACCATGTTGCTCGGGTTGTTGTTGTCCGCGTGCACGCCGGACGTCGAGTTCGTGAAACAGACGGGGCATGCAGCGGTCTTCCCGAGCACGCTCGACTTCGGCGAGGTCCCGGTGGACTACTCCTCCGGCGGCTACGTCACCCTCCAGAACACCGGTGCGGTCGAATTGGCGGTCGGCGCGGTGACCACCGACGACACCGAGGGGGTCTTCACCCTCTCCGACGTGCCCACCGCGGTCCCCTCGAAGTCCGAGGCCGAGATCTACGTCCAGTTCTTGCCGGGTCAGATCACCAGCTACGCCAACACCCTCACCATCGAAACCGACGACCCCGAAAACCCGACGGTGACGGTGGCCCTGGTCGGCGCCGGCGTCGAGACCCCTACCCCCGACATCTCGCTGGACCGCCTCTCGGTCGACTACGGGTCCATCGCCGCCACCGGCGTCCCCGTGCTCAACTACGTGACCATCGAGAACGTCGGCGAGGGCACGCTCACCATCAGCGACGTCACCCAGACCGGCTCGGGCGCGTTCGCGATCGCCGACGGCCTCGAGGGCGCCACCCTGGGCGAGGGCGAGTCGACCAACGCGCTCATCCAGTACACCCCGACCTCGATGGAGGGGGACAACGGCAGCTTCACCCTCCTCAGCAACGACCCCGACGAGCCCGAGGTCACGGTCACGCTGATCGGCAACGGCGGCGGCGACTTCCTGTACCCGGTGGCCGTGGTCGATGCCCCCGCCACGGCCGAGCCACGCGACACGGTGACCCTGGACGGCAGCGGCTCCTACGACCCCAACGGTTTCGAGCCCCTCACCTACCAGTGGACCCTCGTGGACGCGCCCGCGGGCTCCATCGTGGAGCTGCAGACCCCGACCAACCTCGATCGCGCCTACCTCCAGGTGGACCTGGCCGGAGACTACACCGTGGCCCTCCAGGTCACCAACTCGGTGGGCCTGCTGAGCGTCCCCGCCCAGCACGTGATCGAGGTGCTTCCGGCCGAAGCGCTCCACGTGGAGCTCACCTGGGAGTCGGGCGGCGCGGACTTCGACCTCCACCTGCTCAACGGGGTGGGGACGCTCTTCGAGATCCCCACCGACTGCAACTACTGCAACCAGAACCCCGACTGGGGCACCCCGGTGGACGGCACGGACGACCCCACCCTCGTGCTCGACGACCGCTCCGGCTACGGCCCCGAGGAGATCACCATCGAGGATCCCGCGGCCGACACCTACTCGGTGCGGGTGCACTACTACACCGAGAACGGGGACTCCGACGTGGTCGCCACCGCCAACATCTGGGTGTTCGGAGAGCTGCTGCTGACCAGCTCGCGGGTCATGTCCCGCAACGACGTGTGGGACGTCGGGCAGATCACCTTCCCCGACGGCACGGTCTACGAGGAGTCGACCGACCTCTACGCGGCCGCCGGTCGCACCTGCGAGTAGGGTCGTCCCGCGGCCCGGCCGCTCACCCGGCCGGAAACACGTAGTTCAGCAGCCGGCGGGCCTTCTCGGCGAGTACCCGGGCCGAGACCGGCTTGGACACGAAGTCGGTCCGCACCTCCTGCGGCACGTCCACCCCTCCCTTCGCATAGCCGGACACGAACAGCACCGGCGTGGTGCTCCCGCGGCCACGGAGCGCCCGGTACAGGCCGACGCCGTCCAGGCCGGGCATGACCAGGTCCGACACGAGCAGGTCCAACCGCTCGCCGGCGTCGAAGGCGGCCAGCAACTCCTCCCCCTCCGCGAACTGCCGCACCCGGTACCCGAAGGACTCGAGGCCCAGGGCCAGGATCATCCGGACAGCGTGGTCGTCGTCGACGACCCAGATGGTCTCTTCACCGCCGGCCACCGGATCGCGGACCACGGGCTCCGGCGCCACCGACCGCGTCGCAATCGGCAGGTAGACGTCGACGATCGCGCCACGGCCGACCTGCTGCGGCACATCCACCATCGCCTGCAGCGCGTCGGCGAGGCTGGCCACCGCCGCCAGCCCCAACCCGCGCCCGACGCCCTTGCTGGTGTAGAAGGGCTCGAAGAGCTTCCGGCGTGCTTCCTCGGTGAACCCCGGCCCGTCATCGCCGATGCGGAGCCGCACCCACCCCATCGCCGCGTCGTGCTCCGCCCCTCGGAGCGGCGCGCGCGGCGGGTCTCCCCGCTTCAGCTCGACCGCGACCCGCCCCGACGCGCCGGCGGCGTCGGCCGCGTTCTCGAGCAGGTTGACGAACAGGTGCCGGACCGCGCTGGGATCGAGCTCGACCGGCGGAAGGTCGGCGGCCACGCTGAAGCTGACCGCGGGACGGCCGGGAACGGCCCGGAACTGGCGGATCGTCTCGTCGCAGATCGGGCCGAGGTCGGTCGGGACCCGGAAGAGGGGTTGATCGCGGCCAAAGGCGGCGAGCTGGCGTGTGAGCCGGGTGGCCCGGTCGGCCACCGTCTGGATGTCCTGCGCGTGGCTCCGGACCTCGGGGTCCGTGTGCCCGAGCAGGACCTCGCTGTGCCCCTGCACCACGGCGAGCAGGTTGTTGAAGTCATGGTTGACCGACGCCGCGAACCGCCCGAGCTCCACGTGGTGCAGCTCTGTCGCCTCCCGCTCGGCGGCGGTGTGGTCCAGGAAGGTGGCGACGATGTAACGGCGTTGGTCGGGCCCGATGACGCGGGAGGAGTGAAGGCGACACGGCGCCACCTGCCCGTTCCGATGGGTCAGCCACCAGGGGACGTCCACCGCGGCGTTGCCCGAGAGCGTCTCCCGCGTGGAGAGCACGGCGCGCGCCCGCTGGGCGGGGTCCGGGTACACGCACTCGAAGAAGCCGCGCGCGCGGACCTCCTCGGCGGTCCAGCCCGTCAGCCGCTCCATGCCGTCCGAATAGTAGAGCAGCTCGGCGCGCTCGGACGCGACGACGGCCGCCGCCCGGAGCACGCTTCCCTGGACGGTGAGCGCTGCGGTGTAGACCGAGGCCGTCGCGGCGCTCGACACCCGATCGACCGCCATGGCCACCAGGGGGCGAAGCTCGGTCAACCCCGACAGCACGTCGCCGGGGACGGCCGCCCGCGGGAAGACCAGGCCCAGCACGCCGATCGGTCCGCCCAGGCCGCGCAACGGCACCCAGGCCGTCCAGGTCGTGGCATCCTCGACCTGCGCCAGCTCCCCCCGTTCATGGGCGGCGTGGGCCTGGTCGCCCGCCGGGCCGCCGATGAGGCGACCGGTCCCACGGTCGGTCACGAGGAGCTGCAAGACCCCGCCCGGATACCGACCGTCCACCCACTGCTGGAGCGCATGGACCACCGCCTCCAGCGTCGCAGCGCTGCACAGCGGCCCAATGAGGGTGTTCAGGGACACGCGCCGTTCGCCGCAGCGGGAGTGCCATAGTCGGGAGCCCCGGCGTACGAGCCGTCGGAATACACGCTGGCCGCCGCCTGACACCACTCCCCGACGTCATCGTTGGTGGTCGCGTCCTGGGACGCAGCTTCGTCGAATTCCATCGAGTAACGGGCCACGCGTGGCCAGTACCCATTGGTGGCGTCGTAATACCAATGCACGTCGTCCATCCCCGCCCCTTCCACCCATACCGACAAGAGATCTTCGTCCCGGTCAAAGTAGAACGTGTTGTCATAGTACGGCGCGCCCCAGGCTGCATCCCCCCATGTGTACGCGCACACCGAAGGCGACGCGAACCACGTGTCAGCGTAACAGAGGACCACGTACGCGCCAGGGGCGATGACCAACCCGGCGTCGGGCGAGACGTAGAAGTTGTCGAGGTCCTGCTCCTCGAAGTACCAGCCCGAGAGGTCGACCGACCGTGCCGAGGTGTTGTACAGCTCGAACCACTGGGCGTCCGCGTGGGTTGAGGTCCCCGAGCCGCCGGTGTACGGCTGACGGGCCACCTCGGTGATGATGATGTCCCCGGCGGCGACGAAGTCCTCGTCGACGAGTACGTCACAGTCCTGGTCGACGCCATCGTCCGACTCCGGCGCCGCCGGATTGACGTCGGCGTCGGTATCGTCGCAGTCGTCGCCGTCGGCGGTGTAGCCGGACGGCACCGTACATCCGTTGGCGGTCGACGCCGGGTCCCCGTAGCCGTCGCGGTCGGCGTCGGCGTACCAGATCGTGGCATCCACCGCCGTCGCCTCGTCCACCGCGCCATCGCAGTTGTTGTCCAGCCCGTCGCAGCTCTCCCGGTTCCCGGGGTTTGCCGCCGCGACCCGGTCGTCGCAATCGTCGCCGGTGGCGGCGTAGCCGGCGGGCGCGGTGCAAGCGAGGGTGGTGACGGCGGCGTCCCCGTACCCGTCGCTATCGGCGTCGAGGAACCACGTGGTCGACCCGGCCGAGCCGGAGGGATCGACCGTCCCGTCGCAGTCGTTGTCCAGGCCGTCGCAGGCCTCGGTGGCGGCGGGTGACACCGCGGCGTCGGCGTCGTCGCAGTCGGCGCCGTCGGTCAGCCATCCGTCCACCGGCGTGCACGCCCGCACCGTGGTGGCGCTGTCCCCGTAGCCGTCGCCGTCGTCGTCGGGGTGGTAGGCGACCGCGGCGGTGGCGTCACTGTCGACCTCGCCGTTGCAGTTGTCGTCGAGGCCGTTGCAGGTCTCCTCGACGCCGGGATTGATGGCCGAGGTGGCGTCGTCGCAGTCGCCGGCCCGCTCGGTGTAGCCGGTGGGGGCCCCACAGGCCGCGGCGGTGTCGGCGTCGACGCCGAACCCGTCGGAGTCGGCATCCCGGTAGTAGGTCCGCGGATCGGTGGCGTTGTCGTCCACCGTGCCGTCGCAGTCGTTGTCCCGGAGGTCACAGAGCTCGGGCGCCCCGGGGTAGGAGAGCGCGTCCGTGTCGTCGCAGTCGGCGGCGTCGGCCACGTACCCGTCGGGCTCGGTGCACGACACCGCCAGGGCGTAGGGATCCCCGTGCCCGTCCCCGTCGGTGTCCGCGTAGAAGCGGAGGCCGTCGGTGGGGTTGTCGTCGACGAAGGTGTCGCAGTCGTCATCCACGCCGTTGCAGGTCTCGACCGCGCCCGGGTTCACCGTGGCGGAGCCGTCGTTACAATCGCCGCCCGCGGTGGCCTCCCCGGGCTCGGCTTCGCACGCCGCGCCGATGGGCTCCCCCCGACCGTAGCCGTCGCCGTCGTCGTCCGGGTAGGTCGGCAGGGCGTCGACGGCGTCCTCGTCCACCGCGCCGTCGCAGTCATTGTCGATCTCGTCACAGCGCTCGTCGGCCGCGGTGTACACCGCGGCGTCGAGATCGTCGCAGTCCGCCCCCTCGGGGCTGCGATCCTCCCCGTCACCGTCCTGGTCGTAGTCGGAGCCGCCCGAGCAGTCGGAGTCCACGCCGTCGTACCAGGTCTCCTCCGCCGCGGGGTAGATGCTCGGGTCCTGATCGTTGCAGTCGTAGGCCACGGAGTAGCCGTCCCCATCGGCATCCTCGGACACCTCGGCCGTGGTCGAGGTGCCGCTGTCTCCCGGCTTGTCGGCGCACCCCATCCACCCCAACGCCCACACAACCCACCGCATCGAGCCTCCTGCCCGTCCAGTGTAGCCCGAAGTGGTCCCAGGAAGGCGCGGACCTCGCCACCCGGCGGAGGCTCCGAAACTACCGGCGTTCACCCATCATGGGCCGCCGCCGGCGTCCCGCATCAATAGCAGTTGTAGTTCGTGACGCCCGGGGACCCGTACTCGTAGCTCGACCCGTTCACCCACCAGGTGTCCCCGGTGGTCGGCGCCGAGCACCAGTTGGCGATGTCGTCGTTGTCGACGCCATCGAGGAAGTCGGGGTCCAGCACCATGGCCCGCGCGCCGTCCCGCGGCCAGTAGCCGCTGGTGGCGTCGTAGGTCCAGATCACGTCGTCGATCAGCGCGCCGGTGCTCGAGCCGCCGCCCACGTAGAAGGCGAGGCGGTCCTCGTCCCGCTGGAGGTTGAACGTGTTGTCGTGGTACGCGCCCGAGTAGGTCGAGGCCTCGGCCGGATCGCCCCAGATGTAGTCGCACAGCACCGGGACCGACGCGTCGGCGTCGGACTCGTAGTCCGACGTCTTGCAGAACACCGCGTAGCTTCCGGCGGGGAGGATCACGCCGTCGGCGGGGTCGATGAACCACGCGTCGGTGCTGGTCGCGCCGTTGGTGCGCAGGAAGTACCAGTTGGACAGGTCCCAGTCGACCGAGGAGGTGTTGTAGACCTCGAACCACTGCCCGTCGCTGACGGTCGAGGTGCCGCCGAAGCGGGGCTGGCGGGCGACCTCGGTGATGATGACGTCCCCTTCGAGCAGGGAGTCCTCGTCCACCCACCCGTCGCAGTCGGAGTCGACGTTGTCGTACTCGTCGGTGGCGGTCGGGTAGACGGTGGCATCGGTGTCGTCGCAGTCGGTGTCGTCCGCGATGTAGCCGGAGGGGGGCGCGCACTGGATCAGCGACACGTCGGCGTTGCCGTAGCCGTCGCCGTCGGCGTCCTCGTACCAGGAGGGCTCGACGCCGGACTCGTCGAGGAGGCCGTCACAGTCGTTGTCGACCCCGTCGCACTCTTCGGCGTCCGACGGGCTGATGGAGGCGTTGGTGTCGTCGCAGTCGTCGTCATTGGTGACGTAGCCGTCCAGCGCGGTGCAGCTCTCCACCGCGGCCGAGGCATCGCCGTACCCGTCGCCGTCGAAGTCCTGGTAGTAGGTCGAGCCGCTGACCGGATCGACGTC
>JAYVAS010000357.1:0-2085 GCA_043750895.1 Pseudomonadota bacterium | reverse complement strand
AGCCCGTCGGAGAGCTTGAGCACCGCGTCGAGCGGGCGCGCCTCGGGTGGTGCCGCCGCGATCGCGGGCAGCGCGGGCACGACGCCCGGGATCAGCGCGCCGAGGCGGTCGCGGAAGCTGCCGGCGACCTTCCGCTCCAGGTCGAGGAACTCGGCGACCAGCCCATTCGCGCCGAAGGCGTGGACCACTTCGCCGGTCTCTACCCGCACCAGGCGGGCGTCCACCCGGAGCGTGCCGGCGAGGGAGAAGTAGGACCCGAGCACGAGGTACTCCGCGCCCAGCAGCTTCCCGACCTTGGCGGCGGTGTCCTTGTCGGCCACCGCGCTGTGGCCGAGCTTCAGCTCGTCGAGCACCGCCTGGAGCTGGGTGCGCTCCACCACCTTCGCGCCGCCCGCGCCGACGAGGTCGGTGGTGAGCATCTGGGTCAGGCCCACCTTCAACGGCTCGAGCTCGGGGTTGCCCTGGTTCTGGAAGTAGAGGATCGCCACCGATCCGGGCCCCGCGAAGGCCCGCGCCACGAGCAGGAAACACAGCAGGAGCAGGTTCATTCGGCGTCCTCGTTACGCTGGTAGAGGTGGACGGCCACGAGGGTGGCGGAGAGCACCGCGAGGGTGGGGCCGAGGTCGACGACGAGGCCGTCGGTCTGGGCGAAGAGGAGCGCGCACGCGGCGACGAGCAGCCCGCCGACGGCGAGCCAGGCCAGGAGGTGGATGTCGCCCAGCGAGCGCCGGGTGACCACACAGAGCCCGCCGACCACCAGCGCGATTCCCCAGACGCCCCACCGGCCCACCCGCCGGACGTGGTGTCCGGTGAGCAGGGTGTCGATGAGCTGGGCGTGGATCCGGACGCCGCTCATATCCGCGGTCTGCAGGGCGGGGAAGCTGTAGGGGGTCACGAAGCGGTCGCCCGAGGCGGCGTCCACGCGGCCCACCACCACCACCCGGTCGGCGAAGAGGGGCGCGAGGTCGTCGGGGACGGTCAGGGGCAGGTCCAGGCCCAGGGTGCGTGCGAGCGCGACCTCGCCCGTGGAGCGGAGCAACCGGGCGGCGGAGACGTAGGGGAGGCCGTCCGCACCCTCGGGGCCGCGGAAGTTCAGCGTGAGCGGCGCGTCGAGAGGGACGGGCGACGGGGGCAGACCGAACTCCTCCAGACCGACCGCGCAGGGACCGGTCGGGCACTGGGTCTCCAACGCGGCTTGGAGCTCGGTAGGCGCCGCGTCGCGCGCATGGAGGGATGCTGCGGCGAACGCGAGGGCGGGCATCGGCCCGGCGTCGTCCTGCCGGCCGCCCACGAGCCCGGACGGGAAGGGGGCTGTCAGGCGCGCGCGGGCCACGCGGGTGACGAGCGGGGCGGAGCGGACCAGCATCTCCCCCGAGAACAGCGTCTGCTCCTCGAGGCCGAGGTTCGCGTAGGCGGTGACCCCCTGGTCGCCGAACACCGAGCCGGCGGCGAAGGGCAGGCCGCCCGGGCGCGGCGCGAACCGTTCGGCGAGCACCAACCGCGGGTGCGTCGCCACCGCGCGGCCGAGCGGATCGTCACCGGGACCGGGCAGGTCGGTGAGGATGTCGAGCACCACGACGCTGGCTCCGGCCGCGCTGAGGAACTGGACCAGCTCGGCGAGGAGCGCCCGGGGGGTGACCTCGGGCTCGGGGTTCGTCGGGTCCCACAGATAGAGCGCCTCTTCGTCGATGGCCAGGACGGTGACCTGGCCCGAGACGGGCGCCGGCCCGCGGGCGAGCGTGTAGAGGTCTTCGATGCGGCCGCCCAGGAACACGAAGGCGATCGCCGCCAGCGCGACGGCGGCGAGGACGTTGACGACCACCTCGTGCGCCACGTCCTTCCCCATGCGCGCGAGCGTGGACCGGACCCTCACGGGCGGAGGCCGGCCAGCCGTTCGACTTCGGCGACCAGCTCGACGAGGCCCGCGGTCTCGAGCACGCCGAGCGCGTCGGTGGGGTACCCGGCGAGCAGGAGGACCCCGGCGGTGACAGCGGCGCGGTCCCGCGGATCGGCGATCGCCTCGAGGTGGGCGGCGGCGAGCGCGGCGTCGGCCTCGGTGCGGGGGACGACGCGGAACGCCATCTC
>JAYVAS010000356.1:0-2066 GCA_043750895.1 Pseudomonadota bacterium | reverse complement strand
TCCCCGCCGCGCCGGCGGGTTCGGGTCCCCGCCCCCCGGCCGTCCCGCCTCCGCTGCCGGCTGCCACCCCGGCGCAAGTGGTCGCGCCGCCCCCGCCGGTCCAGGTCCTGCGGCCCGCCAGCCTCCCGCCCCCGTTGCCGGTGGAGCACTCCGAAGAGGTCGTCCAGTCCGACATCGCGACCCAGATCTTCGACGCGTCCCGCCCCCCGCCCGACCCGTCCGCCACGCACGTCCGGGGGATTACGCCGCGGGTGCCGGCCGCGGCCGTCCCGCTGCCGGTCCCCGGTTCCGGTAGTGCCGGCGACGAGCCGGCCCGCCCCCCCGTGCCCAGGTTCGAGTCGCCCAAGCGGACGATCCTGCCCGCCGAGGCCGACGTACCACCCCCACCGGCCAAAAAATGACGCCCGCGCTCCATGCCCTCCTGCCTGCCCACCGCACCGTCGAGGTCGACGGCGTCGTGCTTGCGGAGGTCTACAGCAGCGTCGCCGCCGAAGTCGCCGCCACCCGCTCCCGCGCCGGCCTCTTCGACCTGACCCACCACGGGGTCCTGCAGCTCCTGGGTCCGGACGCGCGGCGGTGGACGAACGGCCAGTTCACCAACAACGTACGTGCCCTCCCGGTCGGACGGATGAACCAGCACGCGATGGTGGACGACAAGGCCCGGATCCAGGGGCTCCTGGACCTGTGGTGCGTCGAAGACCAGCGCTTCCTGGCGGTGTTGAACGGGGTCACGCCCGAGGCCTTCTCCGCCCGCTACGAGCGGTTCATCATCTTCGACGACGTCGAGCTCACCGACGAGAGCGCGGCCTGGGCGCTGCTATCCGTGCAGGGGCCCGACGCGGCGGCGGCGCTGGGCGGGCTGCCGGCGCCCACGGTCGAGGGCGAGGTCGCGTCCGCGGACGGCGTCTGGATCGCGCGTCGCGCGCGGACCCGCGCGGGCGGCTACGACCTCCTCGTCCCGCATGACCGCGTCGCCGAGGTGGCCGGGGCGCTCGGCGCCGTGCCGGTCGGGTTCGCGGCGCAGGAAGTGCTCAGGATCGAGGCAGGGTATCCGCGGTGGCCGGTGGACATGGGGGAGAAGGCCCTCCCCCACGAGATGCGCGTGGTGGAGCGGATGTGCAACTTCGAGAAGGGTTGCTACATCGGGCAGGAAGTCATCAACCGCATCGACGTCATGGGCCAGGTGGCGAAGAAGGTGTGGGGGCTCGAGTTGGCGGGGATGCCGGCTCCCCACGCGCCGGTACGGCTCGCTGGCGCCGAAGTCGGCTGGACCTTGAGCGCGGCGGTGGACGGGGAACACGTGCGCGCGCTCGCCATCCTCCGCAAGGCGGCGTGGACGCCCGGTGCGGTGGTCCAGGTGGACGGCGTAGGCGACGCCCGGGTCGTCGACCTCCCGTTCCCGTGAGCGACGCGGCGGAGCGTTTCGCGGCGGCGTTACGCGCGGCCGAGGATCGCCTCCGGGCCAGCGGGCTCGGAGGTCGGCGCGCGTTCGTGGCGCTGGTCCGTCACCTCGCCCAGCGCCTCGATCTCCCGCCCGGGCTGTGGCCGGACGGCGCCGACGCGCCCGCCGAGGCGGCACTGGGGCGCATTCCGCTCTCGGGCGACATCGACCTGTTCGGACTCGCCTACGAACGCTTCTTCACCGACCTCTTCAAGGGGGAGCGGGGGCAGTACTTCACCCCGCGGCCGCTGGTGGAGCTCATGGTGGACCTGGCCCAGATCCGCGGCGGGGACCGGGTCCTCGACCCCACCTGCGGCTCGGGTGGCTTCCTCGTCGCCGCGCTCGCGCGGGGCGCCGACGTGGACGGGATCGAGGTCGACCCCGAGCTCGCGGCGCTGGCGCGCCTCAACCTCGCGCTGCACGGCGCCAACCCCCGCGCCGTCCGGACAGCGGACTTCTTCCGCAGCACGCCGGATGCCGCCTACGACGTCATCCTGGCCAATCCGCCCTTCTCGCTGGTCATCGACGCACCCGAGGCGCTCGCCGCCTCGGTCCTGGCGGCAGGACGGACCCGGATCGGCAGCGACGTCCTGTTCCTCGAGGCCGCGATGCGCTGGCTGCGCCC
>JAYVAS010000355.1:0-5614 GCA_043750895.1 Pseudomonadota bacterium | reverse complement strand
CGGTCACATGTCGGCGGACATGCTCCCTCCTCGCTCCTTGGGCTCGAGGCGCATCGACGCCCTCGGTCCGACACGTTTATTGACGGGCAGGCCCTAAGGGCGCCGGCCGCCGCGCCCCCGCGCTTCGACAAAGTCTGACAGGTCGCCGCGACCCGATCCCCTTGACGGATTGGACGTAACAGTAAATGTAGCGCCGCCATCGGTACCTCTCCGAACCACGGACGCTGCATGATCACTGTCGAAGGCCTCACCCACTACTACGGGGACCGCCGAGCCATCGAGGGGCTCAGTTTCCAGATCGCCGCCAACGAGTGCGTCGGCTTTCTGGGACTGAACGGCGCGGGCAAGAGCACCACCCTGAAGGTCCTGGCCGGGCTCGTGGTGCCCACCGCCGGCTCGGTGTCGATCGACGGCGTCGATCTGGTCGCCTCCACCGCCGAGTCCCGCGCCCGCATCGGCTACCTCCCCGAGGATCCGCCGCTCTACCGCGAGATGACGGTGCGCGAGTTCGTGCAGTACTGCGGCGAGCTCAAGGGCATGTCCGCCGCCGACGTCCGGGGCCGCATGGACGAAGTCCTCGCCCTCTGCCAGCTCACCCACGTGGCCGGGCGGGTCATCGGCGAGCTGTCCCACGGCTACAAGAAGCGGTGCGGAATCGCCCAGGCGATCATCCACGCGCCGAAGCTGGTCGTGCTCGACGAGCCCATCTCGGGCCTCGACCCCAAGCAGATCGTCGAGATGCGCCAGGTGATCCGCGACCTCGCCAAACGGTGCACCGTGCTGATCTCGAGCCACATCCTCGCCGAGATCAGCGAGACCTGCGATCGCATCCTGGTCCTCAACGGCGGCCGCATCGTGGCGTCGGGCACCGAGGAGGAGCTCGCCCGCGCCGCGACGGCGTCGGGTACGCAGCTCACGCTGGTGCTCCGCGGCAACGGCGACGACGTGCAGGCGCTCATCGCCAAGGTCGTGTCGCTCCGGAGCTTCAAGGCGGTGAACGAGCCCGAGGGCCTGGTGCGGGTGCACCTCACCATGGCCGAGGATCAGCGCGAAGCCGTCGTGGCGGCCCTGGTCGCCGGCGGCATCGGCATCCGGAAGATGATGGAAGACGAATCCGAGCTCGAGACCATGTTCCTCGCGCTCACCAAGGAGGCGGTGGCATGAGGGGCGTCCTGCTCGTGGCCCGGAGGGACTTCTGGGCCTACATCAACACCGCGTGGGGCTGGTTCATCCTCGCCGCCACGCTCCTGCTCAACGGCATCCTGTTCAACGCGATGTCGCTGGGGTCTTCGGCCAAGTACTCGGCGGAGGTCCTGGAGAGCTTCTTCCAGAACACCGGCGGCTTCGCCCTCGTGACCAGCGTGCTGATCACCATGCGGCTCTTCGCCGAGGAGCGCCAGACCGGCACCATCGTGCTGCTCGAGAGCTCTCCGCTCACCGAGATGCAGGTGGTGCTCGGGAAGTACCTCTCCGCGATGGCCTACCTGGTGCTCCTCCTCCTCTGCACCCTCTACATGCCGGCGATGATCTTCGTGAACGGCAAGGTGTCGCAGGAGGAGATCGCCGCCGGCTACTTCGGGGTGCTGCTCCTCGGCTCCGCCGGCGTCGCGGTCGGCACCTGGGCCTCGGCCCTGTCCCGCAACCAGCTCCTCGCCGCCGTCATCTCGGCGGTGGTGGTGGTCTTCTTCGTGGCGTGCTGGATGCTGGCGCGGGTGGTGGACCCCCCGTTCAAGGCGTTCATCTCCTACATCGCCTTCTTCGACCGGCAGTTCGCCGGGTTCCAGGAAGGCCGTATCAACAGCGAAAGCGTGGTCTTCTTCGTGTCGATCACCTTCGCGTTCCTGCTGATGGCGACCCGCTCGCTCATCTCGAGGAGGTGGGAGTGAGCCCCGCCGCAGTTCTGTTCCTCTCCGCATCGTTCGCGAGTTTCTTCGCCGAGCGTATGTTCGACACCAACGACAGCATCCGTTGGCCCCTCCACCTGCTTGCGCTGGTGCTCACCATCATGTCGGCGGTCAACACCGCCGGCAAGCGGGCCCGGCACCCCGGTGCCGTCAACACGGCGCTGGTCTTCCTGGCGCTCGCGGTCTCGTCGTTGGGTCTCTATGCCCTGCAGCGTAAGGACTTCGCCGAGGGCCTTGGCCTCACCGGCGAAAGCCTGGATCACTACCGCACCGCGCTCCAGTGCCTCGCGCCGGTGGTCTGGCTGGTCGGCACGCTGCCCATGGTCGCGATCAACCGCACCCTCACGGCGTCGCCGCACTCGGTGCACCCGCTCCGCATGCGGGCTGCCCTCGAGGGCGGGCTGGCCCTGGCGTTCGGCATCGCGATGCTGTTCCCCATCAACTGGCTCGCGAAGGAGTTCAACGTCCGGAAGGACTACGGCTTCTTCCGGGTGACGGACGTCGGGACCTCCACCCGCGCCGCCGTGGACACCCAGGACGCGCCCATCCGCGCGGTCCTGTTCTTCCCGGCCAGCAGCGACGTCCTGATGGAGATCAAGCCCTACTTCGAGGACCTCGCCGGCCCCAACCTCACCGTCGAGGTCATGGACCAGGCGCAGGAGCCCGAGCAGGCCAAGGAGTGGAAGGTCCGGGACAACGGCAACATCGTGTTCGTCAAGGGCGAGGGCGAGGACGAGAAGGTCGAGATCGTCAAGCTCACCGACAAGATGGACACCGCCAAGAAGGACCTGCGCAAGCTGGACTCCAAGGTCCAGACCGCGCTGCTGAAGATCGGCCGCGAGAAGCGCACCGCCTACTTCACGGTCGGCCACGACGAGCTCTACTGGAAGAACGCCGCGAGCCCGCTCGACTCCACCGAGACCCTGAAGAAGGTCGTCGAGGCGATGAACTTCAAGGTCAAGGAGCTGGGCATGGACGAGGGGCTCGGCAACGCCGTCCCCGACGACGCGGCGGTGGTGTTCATCACCGGTCCGAAGAAGCCCTTCTTCCCCGAAGAGATCGCCGCCCTCAAGGCGTTCCGCGACAACGGCGGCTCCATCTTCCTGATGCTCGAGCCGACCGACACCCCGGATCCGGACCTCGCGGCGCTGATGGGCGTCGGCTTCGATCCGAACCCGCTCCTGTCCGACAAGGCGTACATGAAGGTCACGGGCGGTCCGGGCGACCGCGCCTACGTCGGTTCGAGCAAGTTCAGCTCGCACGAGTCGATGACCACCCTCACCAAGAACGCCTCGCAGGCCACCCTGATCACCCCCACCGTGGGCGCGATCAAGGAGCTCGCCGAGCACGCCGGCAAGGTCACCGTCACCGTGAAGGGCTCCCCCGAATGGTGGGCGGACCTCAACGCCAACAACGAGTACGACAAGGACACCGAGAAGCGCGGCGGCTGGGAGATCGCGGCCGTGGCCACGGGTCCGGCGGCGGACGGCAAGGAGTGGCACGGCGCGGTCATCGGCGACGCCAACTGGGCGGCCACCGCGATGCTCCAGAACCCCGCCGGTCAGGTCTACCTGGCCGAGACGCTGGGCTGGCTCACGTCGGACCCGGCGTTGTCGGGGGAGACCGAGACGGAAGAGGACGTCAAGATCCAGCACACCAAAGACGGCGAGGCCGCGTGGTTCTACGGGACCAGCATCCTGGTCCCCGCGCTGGTGTTCTTCGCCGGCATGATGCGGGTCAACCGCCGCCGTAAGGGAGGTACGCAGTGAAGTCGGTCGCGCTGTACGCAGGAATCCTGGTCCTCGGCATGGGGGCCTCCTGGATGCACTACACGTCGGAGGAAGCACCCGCCAAGGAAGGCGTGATGCTGATCGACGCCAACAAAGAAGAGCTCGAGAAGGTGGTCTACAAGGCCCCGGATCTCGAGGTGGTCTTCGAGATGCGCGAGGACGCCGCGGGCCGGTTCCCGTGGGTGACCGTCACCGAGAACAAGAAGAAGAAGAAGGACGGCGTCGAGACCGTCGAAGTCAAGGTCACCCGGTTCAAGGCGGGCACCGCCGCCGACAAGTTCATCGAGCTGGTCGCGCCCTTCATGGCGATGCGCGGCCTCGATGCGGTGGACGACAGCAAGCTCGAGTCCTTCGGCCTCAAGGCCCCGGACACCGTGGTGACGGTGACGACCAAGGGCAAGGAGACGAAGTTCGACCTCGGCGGCGAGACCTACGGCACCAAGGACCGCTACGCGCGCGACCAGGCCACCGGGAAGTACTACGTCATCGACGACGAGGTGTTCAAGCCCCTGAAGTTCGCGGCCAGCCGGCTCCCGGAGCGCGGCCTCACCAGCCCCAAGAACGAAGAGATCGAGAGCATCTCGCTCGGCCAGGGCGCCGCCCTGGTGGAGTGGATCCAGAAGAACCGCGAGGACAAGGCCGCCACGTTCTGGGAGCGCCAGCAGGCCCCGACCGCGGCCGACGCCACCGCCAAGGCCGGCGAGAAGGACGCCTCGTTCAGCAACTGGATCGAGAAGATGCTGAAGATCAAGAGCACCGGGTACGTGCAGGAAGGCGAAGAGCTGACCGAGCCGACCATCCTCTTCGATCTCACCGTGAAGCCCGCCGGCAAGCCCGCCGAGATCGTGACCTTCCTCAAGTCGGGCGAGGCCTACTACGCGAAGTCCAACTTCACGCGCGGCACCGTCAAGCTGTCCAAGTCCTCGATCGAGGACGTCGCCGACGAGGTCGACGACGTGCTGGCCGGCAAGGCGCCCCCCGAGAAGCCGAAGCCGGCCCCGAAGCCGACCTCCCCGGACAAGATGCGGGAGATGATGCCGGGCACCCCCCCGAACCCGAACGCGCCGTCGGAGGGTGGGCCGCCGCGTCGCCCCCCGATGATGCCGCCCCGTCCGGGCATGCCCGCACCGCCCGCACCGCCCGCGCCGTCGGGCAAGTAGGACAGAAAAAACGGGGTTCGCCGCCCAGGGCGTGCCCTTTTTGCCGTGCCGCGGGCGGACCCGTGCGTTACCCGCGCGCCCGGAGTCCACACCATGTTCCTCCTCTTCGCCGCCTGCAGCATCTTTGCGCCCCCGTGCGACCAGCTCACCCTCGAGATCTGCGACGCCTGCCCGCTCGATGACTTCTCCGAGCTCGCCTGCATCTGCCTCGAGGAGGGCACGCTCGTGCCCAACGACTTCCCCGACGGCTACGACGTCGGTCAGGACGAAGCCGCGTACTTCTGCGACTCCCAGCACTGGTACAGCGTGTTCTCCGACCACGAGACGGACAACTACTGCCGGGCCCAGCTCCGCCTGATCCGCGAGTACCCTGCGCTCACCTGCGAGTACATGGGCTACAGCGACGACGACACCAGCTACACCAGCTACGAGTAGGCGCCCGCGCGCATCGTACCGTGGTTGCAGCCTCCCGCCGGGAGGAGACCCGTGAATTCCCGCCGCACCCCCGCGGCCGGTGAATGCCTCGGCTACGCTGCGGCATGTTGCTCTTCCTCGTCGCGTGCATCGAGAACAAGCTGGGCACCGACCCGGTCGATCCGGTCTTCGACACCGGAACCACGCCCACCATCCCCACCGAGGAGACCGACAGCGGCACCACCCCGGTAGGCGAAGTGTGCCCCGACCAGCTCTTCCCCGGCTACGCCGGCTCGGGAGACGGGGACTGCGCGGCGGTCATCAGCGTCGGGACCTTCACGCCCGA
>JAYVAS010000354.1:0-5038 GCA_043750895.1 Pseudomonadota bacterium | reverse complement strand
CCTCGTCCTCGAGCCGATCGGTGATCCCCTCGACGAGGTAGCTCCCCCCGAGCGGATCGACGTGGGCGACCACGCCCGATTCGTACCCGATGACCTGTTGGGTGCGCAGCGCCAGCCGCGCCGAGGCCTCCGAGGGGAGCGCGAGCGCCTCGTCGCGGGAGTTGGTGTGGAGCGACTGGGTGCCCCCCATCACCGCGGCGAGCGCCTGCAGCGTCACCCGGACCACGTTGTTGTCGATCTGCTGCGCGGTGAGCGTGCTCCCCGCCGTCTGGGTGTGGAAGCGCAGCGCCCAGGAGCGGGGGTCCTTGGCGCCGAAGCGGTCGCGCATGATGTGGGCCCACATCCGGCGGGCGGCCCGGAACTTGCCGACCTCCTCGAACAGATCGTTGTGGGCGTTGAAGAAGAAGGAGAGCTGGGGACCGACGTCGTCGGGGCCGAGGCCGGCCGCGATGGCCGCGTCGACGTAGGCGATGCCGTCGGCGAGGGTGAACGCGATCTCCTGGGCGGCGGTGCTGCCCGCCTCCCGGATGTGGTAGCCGGAGATGGAGATGGTGTTCCACCGCGGCACCTCGGTGCGACACCACGCGAAGATGTCGGTGATCAGCCGCATCGACGCCCGCGGCGGGTAGATGTAGGTGCCCCGCGCGATGTACTCCTTGAGCACGTCGTTCTGGATGGTGCCGCGTAGCGCGGTGGAGGGGATTCCCCGGGCCCGCGCCACCGAGACGTAGAGCGCCAACAGCGTGCCCGCCGTCGCGTTGATGGTCATCGAGGTGGAGACCTGGTCGAGAGGGATGGCGTCCAGGAGGACCCCCATGTCGTCCACGGTGTCGATCGCGACGCCGACCTTGCCTACCTCGCCCGTCGCCATCTCGGCATCGGAGTCGTAGCCCATCTGGGTGGGCAGATCGAAGGCCACCGAGAGGCCCGTCTGCCCCTTTCCGAGCAGGTAACGATAGCGCTCATTGGACTGCGCGGCGTCGCCGAACCCGGCGTACTGCCGCATCGTCCACAGTCGATTCTGGTACATCGTGGGGTGGATCCCCCGGGTGTACGGGAACTCCCCAGCCGATTCCTTGCCCATGAGACCCTCCTCGGTCGCTTCAGCTGTCGATCCGGACCAGCTTCGTCCCCGCCTCGACCGCCTGGCCTTCCGCCACCAACAGCTCGGCCACCACCCCGTTCACCGGGCTCTTGATCTCGTTCTCCATCTTCATGGCTTCGAGGACCAGGACCGGTTCGCCCTTCTTCACCGCGGTGCCGACCACCGCGAGGATCTTCACCACGCGACCCGGCATCTGCGCGCTGACCAGGCCGCCACCGGCGCCCGCGGAGAGTCGGAGCGGGCGACGGCGGGGATCCACCACGTCCACCTGGGTCGACACCCCCCGGATGTCGACGAGGTAGCCGCCGGCAGACGGTACGCAGCCCGCTTCCCAGCTCTGGCCGTCAATCAGCATCTGCCAGGCTTCCGGGCTGGGCCGCAGCAGGTCCACCAGCCGGGCCACCCCGTCCACCGACACCCGCAACAGGCCCTCGCCCGCGGGCTCGACCTCCACCACGCGGGTGGTGCCTTCGATCGTGATCTCGTAGGTCATTTCCAGCCTCCGGCGCGCTTCCACGCGCTGCCCGTGGTGGTCCCCTGGGTCTGTCGCGCGGGCCGGGTGTCGGCCTCGTAGCGGGCCAGCGCCGCGGCGACGGTGGCGATCTCGTCGTTCCGGGTGGCGTTGGCGAGGCGCGTCAGGCGCTCGGGGGACAGGAAGCCCGTCGAGTAGGTCCCGGCGACGAAGTCGGGGTCCCGCAGCAGCTCCCCGAAGAAGGGGATGGAGGTGCGTATGCCGCGCACCCGATACTCGCGCAGCGCCCGGATCGAGCGGGAGATGGCCTCTTCCCGGTCCCGGCCCCAGCACACCAGCTTGGCGATCATGGGGTCGTAGTGGATGGGCACCTCGTAGCCCGCGTACACGCCGCTATCGACGCGCACCCACGGCCCGCCCGGCTCCCGCAGGCCGCTGATTCGGCCCGGAGCCGGCGAGAAGTTGTTGCCGGGGTCCTCCGCGTAGACGCGGCACTCGACGGCATGGCCGGTCTGCTTCAGGTCGGCCTGGGTGAACCACAGGGGCTCCCCGGCCGCGATCCGGAGCTGGGCACGGACCAGATCCACCCCGGTCACCATCTCGGTGATGGGGTGCTCCACCTGGAGCCGGGTGTTCATCTCGAGGAAGTAGTAGTCGCCCGTCGCCTGGGAGTAGAGGAACTCGCAGGTGCCGGCGCCGACGTAGCCCACCGCCTCGGCCGCCCGGACGGCGACCTGCGCCATGCCCTGGCGGGTGGCTTCGGACAGGACCGGGCAGGGCGTCTCCTCGACCACCTTCTGGTTGCGCCGCTGCACCGAACAGTCGCGCTCGAAGAGGTGGACGGTGTGGCCGTGGGCGTCCGACAGCACCTGGATCTCCACGTGCTTCGGGTTCTCGACGAACTTCTCGAGGTAGACCGCGTCATCCTTGAAGGACTTGGCCGCCTCGGACCGGGTCGAGCGCCACGCG
The DNA here is from genome assembly GCA_043750895.1 of Pseudomonadota bacterium. Classification (GTDB taxonomy): domain Bacteria; phylum Myxococcota_A; class UBA796; order UBA796; family SXON01; genus JAYVAS01. Next base: position 2,492 of record JAYVAS010000354.1, on the reverse strand, counting down.
GAGGCGAAGTCCTCGGCGCGATCCACCCGCCGCATCCCCTTCCCGCCGCCACCGCCCGCCGCCTTCAGCATCACGGGGAAGCCGATATCGATGGCCACCCGCAGCGCCTCTTCCTCGGTCTCGATCGCGTGGGTGGTGCCCGGCACCACCGGGACGCCGGCGGCGACCATGCGCTGACGGGCTCCGGTCTTGGAGCCCATCGCGTCGATGGCGGAAGGAGGCGGGCCGATCCAGACGAGCCCGGCGTCGATGACCGCCTGGGCGAAGCCGGCGTTCTCGGAGAGGAAGCCGTAGCCGGGGTGAATCGCGGTGGCGCCGGAGCGCAGCGCCACGTCGATGACCTTGTCGCCGCGGAGGTAGCTCTCGGCCGACGGCGCCGGACCGATGTTGTAGGCCTCCCCGGCGTTCCGGACGTGGAGCGCGCCGCGGTCGACGTCCGAGTACACCGCGACGGTGGGAATCCCGAGCTCGTGGCAACCTCGGATCACCCGGACGGCGATCTCTCCGCGGTTGGCAACGAGGACCTTGGTGAGAGCTGGGTAGGCGGGCATAGGGCCCGAGGTCTAACCTGCCGACGCGGGGGCGCTCAGGTCCGACGCGCCCATTGCCGATCCCCAGCCCGGAGGCTCACATGCAGAGCGACCAGGACCAGGACATCCCCGACATCAGCGAGTGGCTCGTGAGTGACGACGACGAGACCGTCGACGAACTGGAACTCGACTGCGCCTACGCCGCCGTGCTCCTCGAAGACGAGCTCGAGATCGACGTCGCGCTTTAGCCGACCCGCCCGCCCACCTGCGGGAAGCGAAAACGAGGAACCCCCGGGACCGTTGGGCCCCGGGGGTGACTCTCGGATCCAGGACGGCTAAGCCTCGGCGGCCGCCGGACCCGGCTTGTCCTTCTGGACCTTGCGCGCTTCGAGCTCGGCCGCCACTTCCGCCCGCTTGGCGGCGAGGTTCTCCTCGCCGAAGGCGTGTCCGAGGACCTCCTCCATGCGCGAGCAGTAGTGGAAGGTCATCTCGTCGCGCACTTCCTTGGGAACCTCGACCAGGTCCTTCTGGTTCTTGAACGGCAGGAGGACGGTCTTGATCCCGGCCCGGTGGGCCGCGAGGACCTTCTCCTTGATCCCGCCGACCGGCAGGACCGCGCCCCGGAGGGTGGCCTCGCCCGTCATCGCCAGGGTGGAGTCCACCTTCAGGCCGGTGAGGAGCGACACCATCGCCGTCAGCATCGTCACGCCCGCCGAAGGACCATCCTTGGGAATGGCGCCCGAGGGCACGTGGATGTGGACGTCGACGTTGTCGAAGACGTCAGGGTCGATGCCCAGCTCTGCCGCCGAAGCACGGATGTAGGAGCGGGCCACGCCCACCGACTCCTTCATGACGTCCCCGAGCGAGCCGGAGAGCTGGACGCCGCCCTTGCCCTTCATCTTCGTGGCTTCGATGAAGAGGATGTCTCCGCCCGCCGCCGTCCAGGCGAGGCCGGTGGCCACGCCCGGTACGCTGGTCCGTTCGGCCACTTCCTGGAAGAAGTGGATGGGGCCGCGGATTTCCTCGACCTTGTCGTTGGTGAGCACCAGCTTCTCGAGCTGCTTGCCCGATGCGACCTCCTTCGCGACCCACCTGGCCACCGCCGCCACCTCGCGCTTGAGGCTGCGCACCCCGGCTTCCCGGGTGTAGCTGGCGATGATGAACCGCAGGGCCTCGTCGGGGATCTCGATGTTGTCGGGGGTGATCCCGTGGTCGTCGAGCGCCTCGGGCAGGAGGTACTGCCGGGCGATCTTCATCTTCTCCTCGACCGTGTAGCCGGGGATCTCGAGGATCTCCATGCGGTCGCGGAGCGGGCCGGGGATGGGATCCGCGAGGTTGGCCGTCGCGATGAACAGCACCTTCGAGAGATCGAAGGGGACGTCGAGGTAGTGGTCGACGAAGGTGTCGTTCTGCTCGGGGTCGAGCACCTCGAGCAACGCCGAGCTGGGATCGCCGCGGTAGTCCATGCCGAGCTTGTCGATCTCGTCGAGCACGAAGACCGGGTTGTTGGTGCCCGACTTCTTGATGCCCTTGATGACCTTGCCGGGCAGCGATCCGATGTACGTCCGGCGATGCCCGCGCACCTCGGCCTCGTCACGCACGCCGCCGAGGCTGATGCGCACCATCTTGCGGCCCAGCGCGCGCGCCACCGACTTCGCGAGCGAGGTCTTGCCGACGCCCGGGGGGCCGACCAGGCACAGGATGGGACCCTTCATGTCCTTCTTGAGCTTCCGCACCGCGAGGTACTCGAGGATGCGCTGCTTGACCTTGGTCAGGCCGTAGTGGTCTTCGTCGAGGATGCGGGCGGCTTCGTTGACGTCCATGACGTCCTCGGTCTGCACCGACCACGGCATCTCCACGAGCCAGTCGATGTAGGTCCGGGAGACGGTGTACTCGGCCGCGCCGGGGCTCATGCGGCTCATGCGCTTGAGTTCCTTGAACGCCACCTTCTCGACGTCCTTG
>JAYVAS010000353.1:0-10085 GCA_043750895.1 Pseudomonadota bacterium | reverse complement strand
CCGTACGCGACGTTCTCGGCCACGGTCATGTGCGGGAAGAGGGCGTAATGTTGGAAGACCGTGTTCACGGGCCGCTTGTGGGGCGGGAGGGGCGCGATGTCGACGCCGTCGAGGAGGATGCGGCCTTCGTCCGGAGACTCGAAGCCGGCGATCATGCGGAGGAGGGTGGTCTTGCCGCAGCCCGAGGGCCCGAGCAGGGTGATGAACTCGCCGGCGGCGATGTCGAGGTCGATCTGCTTGACCGCGACGTGCGCGCCGAAGCGCTTCGTCACCCCTTCGATGCGCAGGTGCGCCACACTCGCCATCTCTCCGCTCCGTCGTGCGGCACCTTACGACATGCGGGCCCACAGGGGAAGGGCGGGAGCCGGGCAAGGATTGGCCCTCGCGCGGGTGGGACTTTCAATTCCGAGGGCCTCCGCGTGGCGCCGCTCCAGAACGCGTGCCCCCGGCCGACCATCGGGGTACGGTCGACGAGACTCGGAGGCGTGGTGGTGCTGCTGGCGCTCATCTTGGACGTGGCGCGCGCCGGCGAGAACGGCATCGGCAACGTCGCATTGATGAGCTTCGCGATCGACGCGCCCTACGGGCTCGAGCAGGTCGTCGGTCGGCGCCCTGACGGCAACATCGTCATGGTCGGCAACGGCGCCTGGTTCCGGGCGGGTTGGGGGAAGCGGAACGCGGCGCTCGACGCGGGCCAGCCCGGTCAGCCGCCGAAGCTGTCCGGGTACGTCGTGAAGGCCAAGGAGACCTTCCCGGTGGATGGTCATGTCGGAACCATCACCCTGGGCGAGGCGAAGCTCACCGACGGCAGCGTGGTCGTCTACTTCTCCGCCGAGGTCTCCGGTGCGACCGTCGCCCCCTTCGTGATGGAGGCGGTGGTGCCGCAGTCGAACGCGCCGGCTTGGGTGAGCGAGTTCAAGCGCACGCTCAGCACCGCTGAGCTCTTCGAGGAGTAGGGGGCTTCAGGGGCTGCCGATCTCGGTCGCCGGCCGCCACTGGATCGAGGGGCCGTCCGGCCACCAGTTGGCGGGCACGTAGGGCTGCCACTCCACCGGGACCACGTGCATCCGGGTGAGCGAGAGCCGGAGCACGTCGGCGGTGGTCGGGACCCGCGGGTAGATGCGCAGCGTCATGCCGGCCTGAAGGGGGGTGCGGTCGGCCTTCCGGGTGTTGCAGCTCCGGCAGGAGGCGACGGCGTTCTCCCAACAAGTGACGTTCACCCACCGTTTGCTCCACGGGAGATGGACGGTGCCGTGGCGCGCGTGGGCGCGCGGCACCACGTGGTCCATCGTGAGGTGCTCCCGGTCGGGGCGTCCGTCGGGCAGCAGCGGTCTGAGGCCACAGTACTGGCAGGTGAAGTTGTCGCGGGCGACCACGTTGCGGGACGAGAAGCGGACGCGTCCGCGCACGTGGGCGTAGCGGCGCAGCGCGATCACCGAGGGCCACGGGATGGCCAGGCGCGCCGAGCGGACGAAGCGCCCTTCGACGCTCGCGAGGGTCACCGCTTTTTCGTCCAACGCGAGCTCGACGGCCCGCTCCCATCGGACCAGCTTCATCGGGGCGTAGTCGGCGTTCAACTGGAGGACGTGAATCATCGCGTTCCTGTTGCACCGTCAAGATAGCCGATCGAGGGGGCTTCCGGGGGACGCCCATCGACCGACCTCCGCGCCGACTCTCCCCGCCCACCCCGGGTCGGGTTAGCCGCCTCCCCCCGGGCGCCCCGGGGTCTGGAGGCTTCGTGCTGACGCTCCGAGGTGGACCCGCCCTCTCCCCCTTCCGGCGCGAACGCCTCACCGCCGAGCTCGCCCCGCTGGTGCCCGGCCTGGCGGCGCTCCACGCCGACAGCGTGCATTTCGTCGACCTCGTCGGCGTCCTGGACGCCGAGTCCGAGGCACGCCTCCGGGCGCTGCTCACCTACGGTGTCGAGCCCACGAGCCCCGCGCGGTCAGGGGCGTCTCTCCTCGTCGTGCCCCGCCTGGGCACGGTCAGCGCGTGGTCCTCGAAGGCCACGGACATCGCGCGGAACTGCGGCCTCGGCGCGGTGGCGCGGATCGAGCGGGGCACCCGCTACACCTTCACCGGGGTCCCGGCGCTGGACCTGCTGGTGGTCGACCGAATCGCGCCGCACCTGCACGATCGGATGACCGAGTCGCTGCTCGTCGACGAGGCGGGCGCCGCCGCGATGTTCGCCCGCCAGGAGCCGGGAGCGCTGCGCACGGTGGCCCTGCGCGCCGGTGGGGCCGACGCGCTGCGGGCGGCCGACAAGGCGCTGGGCCTCGCGCTCGCCGAGGACGAGATCGCCTACCTCGTCGACGCCTTCCGAACGCTCGATCGCGACCCCACCGATGCCGAGCTGATGATGTTCGCCCAGGCGAACTCGGAGCACTGTCGTCACAAGATCTTCAACGCCCGCTGGACCTTGGACGGCGCGGAGATGGACCGCTCCTTGTTCGCGATGATCCGCGAGACCACCCGGGCGGCGTCGACCGTGAACCCGGAGGGGTTGGGGGCGGTGGTCAGCGCCTACACCGACAACGCCGCGGTCACCGCCGGCCCCGTCGCCCGGCGCTTCCTCCCCGATCCCGGGACCCACGTCTACCGCTTCGGGGCCCCGGCTCCCCTGCACCTGCTGATGAAGGTCGAGACCCACAACCACCCCACCGCGATCAGCCCGAACCCCGGGGCCGCCACCGGCTCGGGGGGCGAGATCCGCGACGAGGGCGCCGTGGGGCGCGGCAGCAAGCCCAAGGCGGGCCTGTGCGGGTTCTCGGTGTCCCACCTCCGGGTGCCCGGGGCCCCCACCGAGCCGTGGGAGCAGGACGATCCCGGAAAGCCCGATCGGATCGTGAGCGCCTGGCAGATCATGGTCGACGGTCCGCTCGGCGCGGCGGCGTTCAACAACGAGTTCGGCAGGCCCAACCTCGGTGGGTACTTCCGCACCTTCGAGAGCCGCTTGGACGGCGAGATGCGCGGCTACCACAAGCCGATCATGATCGCCGGGGGCATGGGCAACGTCGACCCCGCCCACGTCGACAAGCGGTCCATCCCGGACGGCTCGCCGGTGGTGGTGCTCGGCGGCCCGGCGATGCGCATCGGCCTCGGCGGCGGGGCGGCCAGCTCGATGGCCTCCGGCGCCAGCTCGGGTGACCTCGACTTCGCCAGCGTGCAGCGGGCCAACGCCGAGATGGAGCGGCGCTGCCAGGAGGTCCTGGACGGCTGCCAGGCGCTCGGCGCCCACAACCCGATCCTCTCGGTCCACGACGTCGGCGCCGGGGGGCTCTCCAACGCGCTGCCCGAGCTGGTGCACGGGGGCGGCGCGGGCGCCACCTTCGACCTTCGCGCGATCCCCAACGCCGAGCCGGGCATGAGCCCGCTCGAGATCTGGTCCAACGAGGCGCAGGAGCGGTACGTGCTCGCCCTCGACGCGCAGGCGCTGCCGGCCTTCGCGGCCCTGTGTGCGCGCGAGCGCTGCCCCTACGCCGTGGTGGGCCACGCCAATGCGACCGGCCACCTCCGGGTCATCGACCCCCTCCTCGGTCCCTCCCCGGTCGACCTCCCCCTCGACGTCGTGCTCGGCAAGGCGCCCAAGATGCACCGGGTCGCCTCCTCCCGGCCCCGCGGCCTGCGCCCGCTGGACCTCTCCGGAGTCAGCCTGGACGAGGCCGCCGAGCGGGTGCTCCGGTTCCCCGCGGTGGCCGACAAGACCTTCCTCGTCACCATCGGGGACCGCAGCGTGACCGGGCAGATCGTGCGTGACCAGATGGTCGGTCGCTGGCAGGTGCCCGTGGCCGACGTCGCGGTGACGACGGTGGCCTACGAGGGGCACGCGGGCGAAGCGATGGCCATGGGCGAGCGCACGCCGGTGGCCCTCCTCGACGGACCGGCCTCAGCCCGGCTCTCCCTGGCCGAGGTGCTCACCAACCTCGCGGCCGCGCCCGTGGGTGCGCTCTCGCGGGTCGTGTTGTCGGCGAACTGGATGTCGCCCGCGGGGCACGGCGGCGAGGACGTGGTGCTCTACGACACGGTCCGCGCCCTGTCCGAGGCCTGTGTGGCCCTCGGGGTGGCCATCCCGGTCGGGAAGGACTCGATGTCGATGCGCACCGTATGGGACGGCGGAACGCGCGCGGTCACCGCCCCGGTGTCGCTGATCCTCTCGGCCTTCGCGCCCTGCGTCGACGTCACCCGGGTGCTCACGCCCGTGCTGGTGGCTGACGTGCCGAGCCGTCTCCTGCTGGTGGACCTCGGTGGCGGCAAGGATCGGCTGGGCGGGTCCGTCCTCGCCCAGGTCTACGGCCAGCTCGGGGACGACCCTGCCGACGTCGACGACATCGGGTCCCTCGCGGGCTTCTTCGCGGGCATGCAGGCGGCCATCGCCGCCGGGGAGGTGCTCGCCTACCACGATCGCGCCGACGGGGGGCTCTTCGCCACCCTGTGCGAGATGGCCTTCGCCAGTCGCTGTGGCCTCGACGTCACCCTCCCCGGCCCGATCCTGCCCGCCCTGTACGCGGAAGAGGCCGGGGCGGTCCTGCAGGTGCGGACCGGCGACGTGGAGGCGGTGCGCGCCCGCTTCCCGGGTTTGCGCGTGGTGGACCTCGGCGCCCCCATCGTCGGCAGTACGATCACCGTCCGGCACCCGGACGGGGTCTGGCAGCGCGAGCGATCGGCGCTCCACCGGCTGTGGTCCTCGGTGACCCACGCGGTGCAGGTGCGTCGCGACGACCCCGCGTGCGCCCGCGAGGAGTACGACCGCCTCCTGGACCTCGGCGATCCCGGTCTCTCGCCGCGCCTCGGCTTCGACCCCGCCGACCGGGGGCCGACGTTCGGGACGCGCCCGCGGGTGGCCATCCTCCGGGAGCAGGGGGTCAACGGACACGTGGAGATGGCCGCGGCCTTCGATCGGGCCGGGTTCACTGCGGTGGACGTGCACATGACCGACGTGCTCTCCGGGGCGGTGGATCTCACCGACATGGTGGGGCTGGCGGCCTGCGGCGGCTTCTCCTACGGCGACGTGCTCGGCGCTGGCGGGGGCTGGGCCCGGTCGGTGCTGTTCCATCCCCGCGCCCGCGACGTGTTCGCCGCGTTCTTCGCCCGGCCGGACACCTTCTCCCTCGGGGTGTGCAACGGCTGCCAGATGTTCTCGGTGCTCGCCGAGATCGTCCCCGGGGCGGAGAGCTGGCCGCGCTTCGTGCGGAATCGGTCAGAGCAGTTCGAGGCCCGGTTGAGTCAGGTGCGGATCGAGCCGTCGCCGTCGGTGTTGTTCGCGGGGATGGAGGGGTCTACGCTGCTCGTCCCCGTCGCCCACGGCGAGGGGCGGCCGGTCTGGTCGTCCGCGGAAGCGCAGCGCGCGTGCGGCCCGCTGGTCGCCGGGCGGTTCGTGGACGGTCGCGGCGAGACCGCGGTGCGCTACCCGGCCAACCCCAACGGCGCGATCGACGGGATCACCGCCCTCACCACCCCGGACGGGCGCGCGACGATCCTGATGCCCCATCCCGAGCGGGTGGCCCGGTGGACGACGCTGTCGTGGTGTCCGGACGACTGGCGTTTTCCCGGGGACGAGAGCCCGTGGATGCGGATGTTCCGGAACGCGCGACGGTGGGTGGGGTAACCACCACGGTCCACGCGCTACCCGATACCCTCGATCGGCGCCGGTCGGTCGAGCAGGTAGCCTTGGGCATAGTCGACGTTCAACTCCCGGAGTCGCGCGAGCGCGTCCGGGTCGTCTACCGCCTCGGCGATGGTCTGGAGCCCGAGGACCTGAGCCACGTCGACCGCGCAGCGGACGGCGGCGGCGGCGAGGGGATCGGTGACGACGTTCCGCGTGATCTCGCCGTCGATCTTCAGGTAGTCCAGCGGGAGCGTCCGGAGGTACCCCAACGCCGAGTTCCCGGCGCCGAAGTCGTCGAGGGCGACGCGGACCCCGATCGCGCGGACCTCCTCGAAGAAGGCTGCGGCGTCGGCGAGGGCGCTCACGACCGCCGTCTCCGGCACGTCGAAGCAGAGGCGGGTACGGACCTCGACGTCGGCCGCCAGCAGGAGGTCCGCTGCCCAGCGGTGGAAGGCACGATCCCCCAGGGACTGCCCCGAGATGTTCACGGTCACCGAGGCGATCGCGTCCAGGGACGGCATGGTGGCGAGCGACGCCACCGCCCGCCCGAGCACCCACTTGTCGATCCGGGAGATGAGGTTGAAGCGTTCGGCGGCGGGGAGGAAGGCCCGAGCCGGCAGGAGGGTGCCGTCGCGATCCGCCAGGCGCACGAAAAGCTCCGCGCGCAGACCCTCCTGCTGCCCGCGCAGGGGATGGATGCGCTGGCCGTGGAGGGCGAGCCGCTCGTCGTCCAGGGCTCGGGTGATGCGGACCGACCAGCGCGCTTCGTCTTCCGGCGGGGCGTCGTCGGTGTCGGAGTCCACCCAGACGTGAACCCGGTTCCGTCCGCTGAGCTTCGCGGCGCGGCTCGCGGCGTCGGCGGCCTTCAGGAGTTGGGGCACCGACCGCCTTCGCGCGTGGAGGTGGACCAGGCCGATGCTGGCGCCGACCCGGAAGCGCCGACCGTCGTGGACGAAGTGCAGCTCGTCGATCCGGTCGCAGATCTTCTGCGCGAGCGCCGCGGCGGGTTCGGCCGGACAGCCGGGGAGCAGGACGGCGAACTCGTCGCCACCCAGTCGGGCGACGGTGTCTGAGGTGCGAACGGCCTCGGTGAGGACCTGACTGACCCGTTGCAGCAGGAGGTCTCCGACCGCGTGCCCGCAGACGTCGTTCACGATCTTGAACTGGTCCAGATCGAGGTAGAGGAGGGCCCCCGCGGAAGCCTGGGACCCCTCGGCATCCACCAAGCGCTGCAACCGGAGGTCGAGCTCACGCCGGTTCACCAGGCCGGTGAGCGGATCGTGGCTGGCCCGATGGCGGACCTCGCTCGAGAGCCGTCGCGCCTCGGTGACGTCGCGGAAGACGAGCACGACGCCGCGCATCTCGCCGCGGTCGTCCAGGATCGGCGCCGCGGAGTCCTCGATTCCGTACTCGGCGCCGGTCCGCGCGACCAGCACCGTCTGCGCGACGGGGGGGACCACCCGCCGCGCCTCGATGCAGGCCGCGACGGGGTCGACGGCGGGCAGGCGGGTCTCCTCGTGGATGAGGTGGAACACGCGCGCCACGTCCTGCCCCTGGGCCTCCGCCGCCGTCCACCCCGTGAGCACTTCGGCGACCGGGTTCATCCAGCCTACTCGTCCCTTCGCGTCGGTCGTGATCAACGCCTCGCCGATCGACCGGAGCGTGACCCGCATCAGCTCGTGCTGGTCCGCCAGCTCCGCCTGGAGGGCCAGGCGTTCGGTGATGTCCTCGACGGTGCCCACGAAGCCGACCGGAGCGCCGTCGATGCCCGGCACCGCGCGGGCGCGGGAGTGGACGTGGCGGACGTCGCCGTTGGGGCGGCGTACGCGGAACTGCATCGAGAACTCGGTGGCCGCGGCCGCGGTCCGCTGCCACTCCGTGTACACGGCGTCCCGGTCCTCCGGGTGCAGGGCGTCGGCCCAACCGGGGCCGAGGCTCTCTTCGAGGGTGAGGCCGTAGATCTCGAGCCAGCGCGGGTTCGCATAGGTGCAGGATCCCCGCGCGTCGGTGGCGTAGACGCCGACCGGGGACCCCTCGGCCAGCGCTCGGAAGTGGGCCTCGCTCACCCGCAGTTCGCCAACGGCCTCGCCCAGCGCAAGCGAGATCTCCGCCCGACGTCGGATCGCGATCCGGCCCTCGAGCGCCTTCGTCGCCGCCAGCCCGAGGCATTGGAGGGCTTCCCGCTGGAGCTCGGTCAGCACCCGCGGCCTGCGGTCGATCACGCAGAGGGTCCCGATCTGGTGGCCGTCGGTGAGCCTCAGGGGCACACCGGCGTAGAATCGGATGTCGGGATTCCCCACCACGAGCGGGTTGTCGGCGAAGCGAGGGTCCGCGGCGGCGTCCGGCACCTCGAAGATGCCCTGCTCGAGCACGGCATGGGCGCAGAACGCGATGTCGCGCGGCGTCTCGGAGACGCCCGGCAGGCCGAGGTTCGCCTTGAACCACTGGCGGTTGGCGTCCACGAGGCTGATCAAGGAGACGGGCACTCCGCAGACGAGGCTGGCTACCTGGACCAGCGCGTCGAACTCGGGTTCCGGATCGGTGTCCAGGACCTGCAGTTCGCCCAGCGCAGTGAGCACGGAGTCCTCGTTGCCTCGCTCCGACGCCGCCATCATTCGGGGAATTAGCGGGTTTGTCCCCGCCCCGCCAAGTGGTGGGGCGGCACGCCCGTCCGGACGGCGCCCGCGGCCGAACCGGCCCTGATCTGGTGCGTGTGGTAATCTGGGGCGAACGTCCCATCGAAACTCGGAGTCCTCATGCACCGTGTCATCCTGTCCCTAAGCGTGCTCTTCCTGGCCTGCGGACCCAAGGAGGAGGACTACGTCACCGTGTCCGAGGCCGACGCCGACGCCGACGCCGACACCGACACCGACGCCGATTCGGACGCCGACACCGACACCGATCCGGTCTACTTCGAGCCGGCGGCCGTGGGCTTCGAGCTCTACGGCGGCTGGAACGCCGAGACGGGCGACCTCATCCCCTACTCGCTCGACGAGGGGAAGACCCTCTACTCGCCGTTCGTGCTCCTCAGCTTCGCGAACATCGACTACTTCAGCGCGACGTCCGCTGACGACCAGGCGGCCAACGACTGCCTGGTGTACGCCACGTTCACCTACGCCAACGCCGACGTGCAGGCGTACCTGTACGACGACCCCGATGGCGGCAGCCTCGGCACCTGGAGTGGCTGGGAGGGCTCGGTGGAGTTCGACGAGGGCGCGTTCGAGGCCGACGACATCGAGGGCAACTGCACCAACTGGGATCCGGCGATCTACCCGGGCGGGGGTCCGATCGAGACCTTCTCGGGGATGCACCTGGGGATCGCCTACGGCGGGTTCACCGACTACCTCGCCGAAGCGTGGACCGAGACCACCATCGAGGACTACGGTGACTTCATGTTCACCCAGTTCATCGCGGTGAATCACCCCGATGGGGCGGGTGGCTACGACTTCAAGGCCTACGACTGGACCACGGGGTTCATGTGGGAGATGGACACCGACAACGGCAACGTGTCGATCGACGACAAGGGGAACCTCACCGGCGCCAGCGACTTCGACGTGGGTGGGTTCACCTACGGGGCCGCCTACTGGTTCGAGGACTTCCCCAACCTCGACATGAGCCTCCTGAAGGAAGGCGTGCCGTAGGCTGAGCACGGACTCCGTGGGTTCGCGCTAAGGGGGGCCGTGCCCACCCGCGCCGCGTTCGCGTTCGTCTTCGTCACGGTCATGCTGGACATGCTGGCGCTGGGCATCATGGTCCCGGTGCTGCCCAAGCTGATCGTCGCCTTCGAGGGCGGCGACGTCGCGCGGGCGGCCCGGGTCTCGGGCCTGTTCGGGTTCATCTGGGCGGCGATGCAGTTCGTGGTGTCGCCCGCGCTGGGTGCGCTGTCGGACCGCTTCGGCCGGCGTCCGGTGATCCTGCTGTCGAACTTCGGCATGGCCCTCGACTACGTGCTGATGGCCTGGGCGCCGACGCTCGGGTGGCTGTTTCTGGGTCGAATCCTCTCCGGCGTGACCGCGGCGACGGTGTCCACCGCGGGCGCGTACATCGCCGACGTCACCCCGGTGGAGCGGCGCGCCCGTAGTTACGGGATCCTGGGGGCGGCCTTCGGCCTGGGCTTCGTGATCGGGCCGGCGGTGGGCGGGCTGCTCGGGGCGATCGACCTGCGGCTGCCCTTCTGGGTGTGCGCGGGGTTGAGCCTGCTCAACTTCCTCTACGGGCTGTTCGTGCTGCCCGAGTCGCTTCCGCCCGAGCGTCGCGCCGTCGGCGCCTGGGCCAACCCGCTGAGCGGACTGAAGGTCCTCACCGGGAGCCGCGAAGTGCGTTGGCTCGCCGGCGCCGCCTTCTTGTTCTACCTCGCCCACGAGGCGCTCCCGGCGGTGTTCGTGCTCTACACCGACCACGCGTTTCACTGGGACGCCGGTCAGGTGGGTCTGGCCCTCGGCGCGGTCGGGGTGTGCTCGATGCTGGTGTCGGCGGTGCT
>JAYVAS010000352.1:0-3313 GCA_043750895.1 Pseudomonadota bacterium | reverse complement strand
CCGAGGTGGTGTAGCTGTAGCTGACCTCGGGCCAGTAACGGGCGTAGTACTTGACCTCGTTGGGCTGTCGATCGGCGAGGAGGGTTCGCGCCGGCGTGGAGTCCACCGCGCCGATCGGGTCCCACACCGCCTGCTTCACCCACTGCGCTTCGCTCATTCCGGCCGCCTTCGCCAGGACCTGCCCGAGCACGACGAAGCCGTGGTTCGAGTATGACCAGGTGCCACCGACGCCCCAGCCCGAGAGCGCGGTGGTGTTCTGATCCCAGAGGATGTAGGCGGGGTCGATCGGAAGGCAGGTTCCGTAGGCGGCCGCGAGGTCGAGGTCGTTCTTCTCGAACATGTACTGCGGGCTGCCCCTGTAGGTCCGGTCCGGCAGGTAGTCCCGGCGTTCCGCGGCGGTGTACTCCCCCCACCCTGCCGAATGGGTCAGGAGGTGCACCAGCTCGATGTCCCAGAGCTCGGGCACAACCGGGAACCAGCCCCAGGACTGCGCCCCGAAGTCCACGAAGTCCGCGGCCTTGCAGTTGAGCCCGGCGGTCCCGAACAGCCCCTTGTCCAACGCCGCCATGGTCGCCACGGCGGTGATGGCCTTCGACACGCTGGCCACCCTGAACTTGGAGTGGACGTTGGCGCGGAACACCTCCTCCCCATGATCCTGCAAGAGCTTGCAGTAGGTGAACGCCTTGCAGTACACGAGACGACCGTCCCCGGAGACGATCGCGACGGCGCCGTTGGGGATCTCGTTGACCTGCATGAAGTCCACGATGGTGAGGTCCATGGGGAGGCCGAACTCCCCCAGCGCATCCCCCTCCACGTGAAACCAGTCGGTGTTGCAATCGGTGTTCGGCTCCCGGGTGGGAGGATCCCGCTTGAGGTCGGGAGGCAGCCAGTCCTCGTCGAGGGGTCCCACCGCGACTGAGTCGCCGAGTTGCCCTCCGCCGCCTCCAGGAGTCGGGGAAAACCCCGCCCCGCCGAGCGAACGGTGCGGGGTCACGCCGGGCGCGGTGCACCCGCAACCATCGGCGTTGAGGTCGATGGTGCCGGTGAGCCCTCCGCCACCCGGAGCCAGCCCGTTGGCCACGCTTACAAACCCACGGTCTTGACGCCGAGCATGGCCGTCAAGATGCCGCCTTCGGGGGCGGCGCCGCTGGTGTTGCCGATCCCGAGGAGGAGGCGGGCGTTGGGCATGAACTTGGTGATGGTCGTGAACGCGGTGTGCCGGGTGGAGGTGCCGGTGGTGACGTCGGCGCCGATCTGGTTGAGCGTGGGGACGTCAAAGGTCTGGAGCACGCTGGAGTAGAAGAAGATGCCCCAGGTGAGGTTCCCGACCTGCTCGCCACCGCTGTAGAGCACCAGCTCCTCGGCGTAGGGGAGGATGTTGGTGAAGTCGCGGGCCTCGATGTCGAGCAAGGTCTTGTCGGGGGTGTATAGCTTTCCGGAGGTGGTCACGCGGACACGGGTGAGCAGTGGAATCATCAGGATGCGATAGCGTTGCATGGGAACCCCTGGTGCCGCCACGGTCCATCCGTGGTGCTGGTACGATTCTTGCGCGCAGCGCAGCGCAAGCCTCCACTTGTCAAGCAATTGTCAAGGCCCGATGGCCGGGCGAAGGAGGTGCGGCCTCCGCGAAGTGACCAGATGTCATGGCGGTTGCGGCCCTGACCGATCTGGAGCAAGCTGGTGGTGATCGTGTACCTCCTGTTGCTCATGGCTGGCTGCGTCCACCGGGTCTCCTGGGAGGTCCAGCCTCGGCCGTCGTACACCCTTCCCTCGTTGGAAGTGTCGGTGGTGGCGGCGGACCGGGCGTGCAAGAAGGTCGCCGATCAGCTGGTCGACGAGCTTGCGGCCCGTCCCGGCGTGCGCGTCGTGCCGGGCGCCGCGGTGACGCTGACGCTCGAGCACTGCGCCGAGACGAGCCACCTCACCGTGGAGGTCGACGACAACCCCGTCGGCGTCGCCTCCTGGCGGTACCGCTACTACCGTCGGGCATCGACCACCGGCGAGCTGGTGGTGCGGGGGCCCGGCGCCCCGGTGACGCTGCTCGGATCGGCCGAGCGCGTGGATCGTGGCCCATGGGAGACGGCTCAGGGCAACGAGATCCCCCCGCTGGTCGCGCTCCGCAGCGCGCTGCGTCGGGACCTGGCGCGCGACCTCGCCGACCAGGTGGCCCCGCTCCCCGAGACCCTCCGCCGAATGGTCTACGCCGATCCCGAGCCGGGGACGTCGCGAGAGCTGCACAACGCCGCGGTGCAGGCCGAGCGTGACGGGGACCTCCAGACCGCCCTGGGCCTGGCGCTCCAGGCCTACGCGGCCAATCCCACGCCGGCGCAGATGAGCTACATCGAAGAGCTCAAACACCACGCGGAGTCGGTGGGCTACGCCCTGCTGGCCCCGGACGCGCGGCAGTGAGGGCCCGTCAGCGGAAGTAACACTGGCCCTGATTGACGATCGTGATCGGGTCGTTGCTCAACCGCCACAGGTACTCGGCGCCGTCCATGTGGACCGGGGACACGGGGGTGACCGGCTCGGCGGAGGGATCGTCGTCCCCGTCGAGGTCCACCGCGGCGTCCCAGATGGTCAGCCCGGCGTCGGGAGAGACCACGCTGTGGGCGTTGAAGCCCCACGTGACCCAGGACTCACTCCCCGCGGCGCGGGTGAGGTTGGTGGTGAAGCCGACCCCGATGACCTCCTGGGCGGCGTACACGCCCTCGTGGTTGGCGAGCACCGAGAGCAGGCAGCTCACCGAGTGGCACCAGAGGTTCAGCCCCTCGTCGCGGTCCAGCCAGTCCGACAGCTCCGACCAGGCATAGCTCCAGTAGATGTACTCGCCCTCGTACCCCGAGTAGTCGGTGTCGCTGGGGTCGTAGATGACCCAGGGATTCTCGTAGATGTGGGCGCGGACCGCGTCCAGCACGGCGGTCGGCGTGGCCTCGACGCCCTCGAGGGCCGGGGCGAGCTCGGCGAGCACGGCCACCCACGCGAGGTTGGCGGCGAAGCCGAGGGAGGTGCCATCGCGGAGCTGGCCCGGCCCGAGGGTGCGGTAGACGCGGTGGGTGGTGACGACGCTCCCTCCCACGGGGACCCAGACGCCATCCAGCTCGGCCTCGAACTGCCAGGTGATGGGCTGGTCGGAGACGCCGAGGGTCTCGGCGAGCGGGGGTGAGACGAAGCTCCCGTCGTCACGCCGTGTCCACCCGACCGGCGCCGCGCGGACCGGCAACCCGGAGGCGGGCCAGGTGTGGCCGTCCTCGCCCACGGCCGTATCGCCCACTCTCACCACCATCGCCATCGACGCGCCCGCCCGGTAGGCCAC
>JAYVAS010000351.1:0-6883 GCA_043750895.1 Pseudomonadota bacterium | reverse complement strand
AGCAGGTCGGTGGGAAAGCGCATGTAACGGGCGTCGGAGAGCACCCAGTAGAGGGCGTTGCCGTTGACCCAGTCCGAGCCGGTGTGCTTGTAGATCGCCGTTGCCAGGTAGACCACGGCGATTTGGATCTGGAGCAGGCGGAGCGGCCAGACCGGGGCGGTCCCGGCGCGGCGGCCCAACGGGGCGAGGAGTAGGAAGAACAGCAGGCAGCGCAGCAGGGTGTCGCTGCCGTCGGCCCACATGCCGTTCCGGTCCTGCAAGCCGAAGTGGACCAGATAGGCGACGACACCGAACACCCGTGGGGCGATGCCGCCCGCGAAGAGCAGGGCGGAGACGATGCCCAGGCCGATGACCGACGGGACCGCCGCCCCGGACAGGGTGTCGAACATCCCCCAGTGGGGGCGGGTGCTCTGGGTGAGGGCGGCCGGGAGGCCGAGCGCGGCGTCGTAGAGGACGGACGCGTGGGGGAGGGCGGTGGCCAGCGCGAAGGCGAACATCACGCCCACCCCGATCCGCAGCGGGACGTACCGGGCGACCGGCACTTCGCCGTCCCAGATCGCCCGCCACGCGCGGATCAGGGGCATGGCCACACGCCGAGGGGGGTGAGGCTGCGAGTGGCGGTGGCCCCCGTCGCCGCCGCGGCCGGCTTGGGTGCGGTGCGGTGGACCGTCACCAGCTCCACCACCTGCCCGTCGAGGGCATGCACGCGGCACAGGGCGGCGGCGTAGGCCGCAGCGTACCGATCGGGGTGGAGGGCCACCTGCTTGTGGAGCTTGTGGATGCGGTCGTAGCCCCATTCCCAGAACCAGCCTTCGCGGGGCGGCTCGGCGCTGATGCCGAGGTCGGTGCGGGTGCCGTCGGGGGCGATGGACCAGCCTTCGACGAACCGGGCGTCGTGGACGGTGTTGGGGGCGAACATCGACCAGAACTGGCGCAGACCGAGGGTGCGGTAGAGCTGGCCGGCGCCGGGCCACAGCACTGGGGCGAGGTTCGAGGTGGCCATGCCGACCAGGAGCACGACGATCAGCCCGTGGCGCAGGCGGTAGCTCACGCCGCGCGCCGCGGTGGGAAGGCGACGAAGGCCAGGTAGGTCCAGAGGATCGCCTCCGAGAAACCCCCGAGGTTCATGAAGGCGGCGATGCCGAGGTGCAGCGCGAGCCCGGTGACGAGGACCGGGCGCCGGGCGAAGCGAAACAACACCAACGGGAATCCGATCTCGAACACCAGCGTGGCGTACGTGGCGAACACCGAGAACGCCTGGAACGCGGGCCACGCCAGCAGCTCGTCCATGCGGAAACGCCAGAAGTAGGAGGTCGACAGCGCGTGGTAGATCGCGGTGCCGTCCTGCCAGCGCCCGTCGAGGGCCTTCACGATGCCGGTGCGCACGTAGAGGATGCAGACCTGGAGCTGGAACAGCCGGAGCGGCCAACCGACGACGGGGTCGGCGGTGACGGCCTTCCGGGCGTCCCACGACCACCGCTGCCCGAGCGGCATGAACAACAGGTAGAAGCCGAACACCTTGAGGACCACGTCGCTGCCGTCGGTCCACACCGCGGTACGGTTCGCGATCGACACCACGCCCACCCACGCCAGCGCCTGGGCGATCCGGCTGTAGAACCCGAGGGCGGTGGCCAAGAAGGCGACCAGCATCAACCCAAAGAACAGGTGGACTGCGCCCGAACCGGACCAGAGCGGACTGGCCAGGACCGACAGGCGTTCTGGCCCGTAATCCTCGGCCCGGGCGGCGAGGGGGTAGATCCCCGGGTCTCCGAGCAGGGCCTCCAACTCTCCCCACATCGGGAGGTAGAGCCACAGCCCGAGGAGCCCGTAGCCGATGCGGAGCGCGGCGTAGTTCCGCGGGTCCGCGGGCGCGAACCAGAATTGGTTCCATGCGCTGGTCAGGGACACGCGATGTCCTCGAGCAGCACCCGGGTGGCCTCCCCGACCCCGGCCGGGTTGGCCTGGCGCGCGGCCGGCGAGGGGTGGGCGACCGTCTTCAGGTACAGGTGGACGCGGGCATACGGCCCATGCGTGCACAACCAGCGCGCGTAGTGGGCGCGGTAGCGGCCGCCCTCGTCCTCATAGGCGATGATGTTGTGGATCTTGACGGTGCGGGCGTAGGCGAGTCTCAGAAACGGTCCCGCAGGGGGCTCGCGGGACACGGAGAGGGGCGCCACCACGCCGTCCACGCCGATGCCCTCGGCCTCGATGAACAGGTCGGAGCGGGGCGGATTGCGAAACATGTTCCATTTCTGGGTGAGCTGCAGCCACTCCACGTAGGGCTTGCTGATCGGGCGCAGCCACTTCTTGTGGCTCTCCTCGAGCCAGACATAGTTCACCACACACACCAGGTGGAACACGAACCAGATCGACAGCCAGCGGCGGGCGCGCGGGCTGGCGGGGATCATGACGGCCTACTGCTTCCGCAGCGCGTCGAGGACGCCGGCGCGGACCTCGCTGGTGTGGGAGGTGCCGCCCAGGTCCGCCGTGAGCAATCCGGCCTGGAGGGCGGTGACACAGGCGGCGCGCAGGCGGGCCGAAGCGTCCACCTCGCCGAGGTGCCGGAGCATGTCCACCGCGAGACCCAGGGCCGGGTAGGGGTCGGCCCCGTCCTCGCCCACCTGGTCGGTGGTGGCGCCGTGGGGGTTCTCGAACACCCGCACCCCGTCGCCGATGCACACGCCGGTCGCCACGGGGAGGCCCCCCGCCATGCCGGCGACGCAGTCCGACACGATGTCCCCGAACAGGTTGCCGGCGAGCAGGACGTCGAAGGTCTGCGGGCGCCGCACGAGGTTCATGCACAGCGCGTCGACGATGACGTCGTCGTGCTGGATGTCCGGGTACCGTTTGGCGACCTCCTGGCTGACCCGGAGGAACATGCCGTCGGCCTTCTTCAGGATGTTGGCCTTGTGGACCGTCGTCACCCGCTTGCGCCCGTGGGCGCGCGCGTAGGAGAAGGCGTAGTCGCTGATGCGCTCGCAGGCGGCGCGGGTGGTGACCTTCACCGACTCGAACACCCCGGTGGTGCTCTCGTGCTCGAAGCCGGCGTAGATGTCCTCGCTCGCTTCGCGGATGGTGACCACGTCCACGCCCTGCGCGCGCGCGGGGAGGCCGGGCAGGTTCTGGGCGTGGCGGACGATGGCCCACACCCCGAGCGCCTTCCGAAAGCGGACGGTGAACGAGGATTCGCCCGGCTTGGCCGACCCGCGGTGCCTGCCCTTGAGCATGGTGCCGGTGCGGCGGACCGAGGCCACGGCGGCGTCGAGATCGCTGGTGGAGACGAGGTCCCAGTCCACCTTGACGCCCAGGGCGTCGATGCAGGCGGCGGCGACTTCGCAGACGATGGGCCCGACGCCATCGCCGGGGAGGAGCGTGATGGGGTACGGCATGGTCAGAGCCTGTCCACGATGGCGGCGGTGAAGGTGGCGGTGTCGGCGGTGCCGCCGAGGTCCCGGGTGAGGTGGGTGCGGGTCTCGAGGACGTCCCAGATGGCGCGCTCGATGCGCGTCGCCACCTTCCACTCCCCGACGTACTCCAGCATCATCACCGCGGAGAGCAGTACGGCGAGGGGGTTGGCCACGCCCTTGCCGGCGATGTCCGGTGCCGTGCCGTGCACCGCCTCGAACACCGCGGCCTGGGTACCGATGTTGGCGCCCGGGACTACACCCAATCCGCCGACCAGGCCGGCGCAGAGGTCGGAGAGGATGTCCCCGTAGAGGTTCTGGAGCAGCAGCACGTCGAACCGGGTGGGGTCGAGCGGGAGCAACAAGGAGAGCGTGTCGACGCCGATGTCCTTCTGCTCGATGTAGGGGTATTCGATGCCCACGCGCCGGAAGGCGTCGAGGAACGCGCCGTCGGCCTTGGGGTTGACCGGCGCCTTGTGGCAGCACTGCACCGAGCGGCGGCCCCGGTAGCGCATGTACTCGAAGGCCCAGCGGGAGATGCGTTCGCCGGCGCGCACGGTGGAGGTCTTGAGCGACACCACCGTCCCGGGGGTGACCTCGTGCTCGATGCCCGCGTAGAGGTCCTCCGTGTTCTCGCGGAAGAGCACCAGGTCCACCGAGGGCCAGGCCCCGGGGATGTTCGGGAGGGTGCGCACCGGGCGGAGGCCGACGAAGAGATCCAGCGCCTGCCGCAGCCGCACGTTGGCCGACTTGAAGCCGCCGCCCTTGGGCGTCATCAGCGGGCCCTTCAGGCCGAGGCGGTTCTTGCGGATCGACTCCAGCGTGACCTGGGGCATCGGCTCGCCGTACTGGTCCATCGCCATCTGACCGGCCGGGGCTTCCTCCCAGTCGATCGGCGCGCCGGCGGCGCGGAGGATGTGGACCGTGGCATCGGTGACTTCCGGCCCGATGCCGTCGCCTTTGAGCAGCGTGACGTTGTAGCGCATTCGGGTCGGCGTCTAACGCGGCGAGCTACAATCCGGGGATGTTGCTCTTCGTCGGGCTGGCCCTCGCGGACGCTCCGCTGCCCACGGACCCCGCGTGGACGGTGAGCGGGATCGTCGGTTTTCCGGGAGGGCTGGGGGTGGACGTGGCTCGCCGTCTGACGGATGGCTTCGCGCTCTCGGGGCAGCTCGCCACCTGGGTGGCGATCAGCGATCTCGGCGTGCGGGGCAGGGGGTTCCTGGTTCGCGGGGAACGCTGGTCCTTCGTCGTCGGGGGCGGGGTGCACGCGCTCGTCGCGCCCGTCCTCTTCAGTCCGGGCGCGCTCGCGGTGGAGCTGGGGCCCGGCGTCGCCTACCAGGCTCCGTCGGGGTTCACCTTCGGTCTGGATGGCGGGCCGGCCTTGTGGCTGTCGCTCCCCCACCACACCGAGGGCGGGGGAGGGGTGAGCGTGGCCGAGTTCGCGCAGCTCGCGGTGGGCTGGCGGCTCTGACCTTACGGTTCAGCCCGTCCACCGCGCCCGGGTGCCCACGGCCGGCCGCATCGTCATCAGGGCCGCGATCCGGTCCTCCGTGGCCGGGTGGGTACGGAACAGGGACAGCATGCGCTTGCCGGCGAAGGGGTTCACGATGAAGAGGTGGGCGGTGGAGGTCGAGGCGTCGGCCGGGGTGGCCATGATGCCGCTCTCGAGGCGTCGCAGGGCGCGGGCCAGCGGCTCGCCGTCGCCGATCAGCTTGGCGGCGTAGGCGTCGGCGGCGAACTCGCGGGAGCGGCTGACCGCGAGCTGGATGAGCATCGCGGCGAAGGGGGCGACGATGAGCGCCGCGAGGGACGCCATGGGGCTCTCGCCCTCCTCGTCGCTGCGACCCCCGCCGAGGAGCAGACCCCACCGGGCGATGTCGGCGAGCACCGAGATGGCGCCGGCCATGGACGCCGCGATGGCGGAGATGAGCGTGTCCCGGTTGGCGACGTGGCCGAGCTCGTGGGCGATGACGGCGCGCACCTCGTCGGGCGGCATCATGCGCAACAGCCCCTGGGTGACGGCGACCGCCGCGTGGGCGGGATCGCGGCCCGTCGCGAAGGCGTTGGGCGCCTCCTGCGGGAGGATGTAGAGCGCGGGCATGGGGATGCGGGCGCGGTCGGTCAGCTCGCGCACCATCCGGTGGAGGTCGGGCGCGTCCTCGGCGGTGATGGGGCGGGCTCGGTACATGGCGAGCACGATGCGGTCCGAGAACCACCACGAGCCGAGGTTCATGACCACGGCGAAGCCGAGGGCGAGCAGCATGCCGGTCTGGCCGCCCAACAGGCGACCGACATAGACGAAGAAGAGGGTGAGGACGCTAAGGAGGAGCGTCGTCTTGACGGTGTTCCACATGCCGGGAATTTGAGCACCCCCGGGGCGCGTCAAGTCACCAAACGTCTCGCCCGTTCCGTCCACGGCCCGTCCCCGGCCAGCTCGGTCAGCGCGGTGCCCAGGTCGGCGTGACCGCCACACTCGGCCTGGAGCACGCGTGCCCGCCCGCGCGCGAGCGGAAAACCGGCGAGGCGTTCGAGGGCGTGGCCGGCGTCGGTGGGGTTCCGGGTAGCGACCGCGAGGCACCCCAGCAGGTCGGCTTCGAGGCAGGGGAGCTGGCGCTCCCGGGCGTAGGTGAGGGCCCGGTGGATGGGGGTGGGCACGATCGCGAGCCCGCGCAGCCGATCGAGGCGGACCTCCCAGGCCTCGGCGCGCATGCGTCCCGCGCGCCGGCGGGCCCGCTGCCAGGCCTCGGCGGCGCTCTCGACCGCGGCGTGCGCGGCGGCGAGGTGGTCGGCCCCGTTGGTCAGGGCGTGCGCGAGCTCGTGCAGCTCGGCCAGCTCGCTCCACGCGGCTGCTTCCGCACCCGCGGCCGCCGGGAAACCCTCGGTGGCGTCCACGATGGCCTGAAAACCGGCCGCAGCGGCGGAGAGATCTCCGTCGAGACGGGCGATCTGCGCCGCGCGGAAGGTGGCCGCGAGCTCGCCTCCGGGGAGGCCGAGGCCGCGGAGGGCTTCGAGGGCCGTTCGTGCCTCGTCCACCCGGGCCGCCGCCAGCATCACGCCCACCGAGGTGTCGAGGGCGACGGCACGGTTCACCGGATCGGTGGCGCGCGCGGCGCCGATGGTGGCGATGTCCAGGGCGGCCTGCACCTCCCCCACGTCGAGCAGCACGGCGGCCAACTGCGCGGCGTCCAGCGTCGTGTCCTGGCCGAGGTCCCACGCGGCCCGCAGCGCCCGCGCGCCGGCCACCGGGCGATCGTCTCGCCGATACGCGTCGGCGGCGCGACTCCACGCCTCCTTGCACCGGGTCTCGGCGCCCGCGGCGGCACACGCGACGGCGACGGCCTCCCACGCGGGCCCGGCGTCGGACCAGTGCGCCCCTCGGGAGAGGAGGTCGGCGTCGCGCCAGGCGGTGTCGTCCATGCCGTCCGGTTATCGCGGGGGGATGCGTGAAGGTGGTTGTCGGTGCGGCGCGGTGCGGT
>JAYVAS010000350.1:0-3984 GCA_043750895.1 Pseudomonadota bacterium | reverse complement strand
CAGCGAGGGCCGGTCAACGCGCTCGACGCGCTGGTCGCAGACCGCGTAGACCGCCTCGTCCGCGCGGAGCGGCCGACTGGTGGCAAACGTCGACGACGCGACCGTCACCACGTATCCATCGGGCTCCAGCGCCTGGCGGGGCCCCACGGAGCGGTGGGGTTCGCGCACGTCCGGGGCCATCGCCGCGAGGAGCGGGTCCGTGACGGTGTCGTCGGCGAGCACGACCACGTGCGTGGCGCCCCCGTCGTCGTCGGTGAAGACCTCGCCGACGACGAACTGAACGCGGTCGTCGCCGCGTCGCCGCGCGGACACGAAGGCCGTCCGGTCCGGTGCGAGCGAGGCGTTGGTCGAGAGCCAGTCGCTCTTGAACGATCTCCGAAGGCACGGGAGCACGGGCACCCCTTCGCAGAGGAGGGCGCGCGGCGATGGGGCGGCGGTCCCGTGCGCGAACGCCTCGCGAACCTTCGCCGTCCGGTGGAGGTTGAGGCGCGTCTCGATCAGGCGGGAGCAGGCGTCGGTGCCGGCGTCGCCGACACAGCCCGGGGCACCGAGGCGGAAGGCCTCCGCGTGCAGCGTGACGAGCAGGCGCCCTCGACGCTCCGGGTCCGCTTCGGCGTCGACCCGGTAGCGTTGCTGCTGAAGGCGCTCCTGGTCGGATGGCGGCGGCGGCTCAGCGGCCGAGGTCGCTGCAGGGAGCAGGGATACGAGGGCGAGGAGCAAGGCCAGGAGTCGCGTCAACGGGAAGTCTCCGACGGGGCGAACCCCGGGAAAGCAATGGCTGTGCCGTCCGGGGTCGCGCGTCGGTCGGGGGCGACATGCCCAGGGCGCAGCGCAGTTGGAGTCGCGTGCACATGTGCGACCTCACCGAGGATGCGCTAGTGCCACGCGGCGGGTGAGTGCAGCAGAGTTGCCGGTTGCTCGTCCGAACTGCACCACTTGGGTGACCGGCAGGCCGCGCCGACGCGCGCGCTCCGCCCTGAGGGGGCAGCCCGCAGGGGGCATCTACGATTCGCATATGCCCGCTATCGAATCGGTCGCGCCGTCGGCCGAAGACGCCGGTGCGCTCGTCGACCTCGCCGGCCGTCGGCGTCGGTGTGGTCGATGACCCTGTCCCTGGCACACCGTTTGCTCTCCCACCCCGCATGCTCCTCCTCGCCACCCTCGCCTCCGCCGCCGAGCCCCCCGCCCGGATCGCCCACTTCGTCGAACACGACGGTCAGTGCCGTTGGGAGGCCGTCGCTATCGGCGCGGACGCCCTCCCTGTCACGCTCGCGGAGCTCCCGGGCCCCTGCGCCGTCGGCGCGGTCCGGGCCTCCCCCGACGGACGGCGTGCCCTCATCGAGCTCACCACGCGCGAACCCGACGGCGGCCTGCGCCTGTACGAGGTCGACCTCACGGGGGGCGCGGTCGCCTCGGTCGGGCCGGTGCCCGTCCAGTACACGAGCGGCATCGGATACGGCACGGACGGCGCTCCGCGGGTGTTCGCCACCGTCTCGGGAACGCCGTCGGGTGGTACCCCGAGGCGCCCTCAGTTCCTCAGCTACGGGGGGCGCACCTACGACACGGGGGGCGACGGGAATGCGGTCATCGCCGTTGAATACGCCCGCCGTGGCAACGCCTGGGTGCTCGTCGGCAGCGTTCTCTCCGAGGTCGGCTTCTGCGGCGCGCGGGATGTCGGCGCGCTCCCGAACTACCGGTCTACGACGCGCGACAACCCTGTGCCCGCCTGGCTCCCCGCCACCGCTGCCGAGGTCGCGGCGCTCCAGGCCGGCTCGGGGTACCCCATCGAGCGGTTCCAGGACGGCGCGTGGCTCGTCCAGCGTGGCCGCGACGTCGCGCTCGGCCAGTGGTCCGACCAGATCGAGGGTCTCAGCCCTTCGATCGTGCTCCTCGTCGAGGTCGGCCGGGCATGGCGCCCCCTGATCGCCGACCCTTTGGAGGCGGGCATGCTGACCGTGCGGACGCGCGGCGTGTACACCCTCGTGATCGCCTACGATCTCGTCACCCCGCCGCGCGTCTTCGACCTGCGCGACGGGCGGCTCGTGTGGACCGAGACCGACGGCGACCTCGCTGGGTGGTCGCCGCGCTGACCGCCCACTAATCAGGGTCGCTGCGTGGTCGGCGCGGCTCGGCGCGCCGCGCGTCTACCGGTCCAGCCATCCCGGGCACGTGCCGACGCGCTCGATGCGCCCCTCGTCGAGGAGATGGACCGTGCCCTCGCATGCGTCGAGGGTCCACCGGAGCGTGTGCCCCTCGCGCCAGGCACGGTAGCTCTCGCCGCCATCGTAGAAGTTCGCCGACATCCTGTGGTGTACGCCTTGCGTATCCCACCACCACGCCGCGAGCCGGACCGCGTGGCAGCCCCCGCACGCGCCGGACCAGCCGCGAAAAGTGGGCTCGGGGTCGAGCCACGTCACGAGCCAGGCGCCCCCCGCCGCGGGCACCACCTCCAGGCCGGCGGGGGCGTCCTTCCCTTCGCCTTCGCGGAAGCGCCGCGGATCGACGACCCCGGCGGCGGGCATCAGATCCGTCCAGCCGTCCGGGCCCCAGGTCTGGACGAGGGCGTAGGCGCCGCGGTCGACGACACGCAGGGGCGACGGGCCGTCGACGCGCGTGACGACCTCGCGCGCGGGGAGGTACCCGTCGAGGACCTCGTAGGGGGCCAGGTCGATGCGGGTGAGGCCGCCGTCCGGGGCGACGGGCGCCCAGCCGCCGTCGCGTCGCTCCCAGTAGGGGCCTGCGGCTGGCGGGGGGCCGTCAGGGCTCTCGGACAGATCGGCGTTGCGCGTCAACCAGTAGATCGGCAGCGTGGATCCGTCGCGCGGGCGCCACGCGGGATCGGTGGACACGAGGGACTCCTGCCGCGGGCGGGCCGGTGTGTCGGCGTCGATGACGTCCACGCGGAGCGCGAGGGCGCCGGGGGTGAGCAAGCCGATACGGGGAAGCACCTCGAGGGGCACGCGGAATGCGACCGTGCCGCCGCCATAGGGCTTCCAACGCGCCTCGCCCACAACGGCCCCGTCGAGCGTCCGGACCTCCCCGCTCGTGCCGTCGGCAGGCGGCGCGACGATGAGCTGGACCACCGGGAGGAGGCGACGCGCGCGCGCCTCGGCCGCCTCGAGCTCGGCGGGCACCGGCTCGCCGTTCGACCGGTGCCGCGCGATGTCGGCCTGGAGAGACTCCATCCAGCCCCGGGTCTCCGCGAGGGCGCGCGGCTCGGCGAGCCAGAGCTCCACGTGATCGCCGGCGAGTCCGGCGCGGACGAAGACGTCGTCGTGGACGTCAACCAGCACGTACATGGAGCGGCCGTGTACGGCCAGCCGCGCACGGGCCGCGAGGTCGGCGGGGCCGTTCCAGGCGGACGTGCCCCAGGCCGGACGCTCGGGGAACAGGACGGGCTCGCCGAGGAGCCCGTCGCCAAAGGGATCGCGGCCTTCGCAGGCCAAGACCTCCGAGGCGATGCAGGCCAAGTAGGTCGGAGGGGCGGAGAGGACGGGGATCATGTGACGACGGGAAGCAAGGAGCGTGCCGTTGCTCTGCGTGGTGGAGCGGACGATGCCCGGGCGACCAACGTGGGGCGCGGTCCCCGCCGCGCCGAGCCGCGCCGACCGCGCTCGGTGCTCCCCTACACCAGGTCGGGCGCGGGCCGCGGCGCCGTCGGCCTCCGCGAGGCGCCAACGGACACCGCGCTCGCCCGAAGCCACAGCGCGCTGGGGCCCTCGGGTGACGGAGACCAAGCGCCACCGACGACGGGATTCGAACCTGAAAGCCGAGGTTGAACGAGGCCCGGGCGCTTGCGACCACCGGCCTCAGCTGCTCATCGAACCCCGAAAAATCAAGAAGGCCCGTAGGATCTCACGATCACTACGGGCCTTCAACAGGTTGGTCGGGATGGCCGAATGGTTATCGAACTTTCTGGCTAGACCCGAAAGGTTGGGGCACCGAGAAGATGCTGGCCTTTGAGGGGCAGTTCAGTCCGAAGCC
>JAYVAS010000349.1:0-4044 GCA_043750895.1 Pseudomonadota bacterium | reverse complement strand
CTCGTCCGCGACCCCCAGCTCTACGAGGACATGCGGGTGCTCATGGGGGGTGCACAGCGGAACGCGCTCCTCAAGGCATACATCCGCTCGACCGTGGCGCGCGGTCGCGAAGAGAACGCCGGCACCTGGACCGGACCGGGCAAAGAGAAGTGAGCGACGGCGGGGCGGCGGGACGTGCTGCCCCCGTCCCGGCGGACGCGGGCGTGCCCCTGTGGCTGCTCCTGTGGCCGCGCTCGCGGTCGCTGCGCAACACCGTGACCCGCGGCGAACGACGGGCGCTGTACGTCGGCCTGGGCGGGGTGGGCTTCCTGTTCTGGCTCGCCATCTTCGCGGCCGTCTACTTCCTCGTCGGCAAGGCCTGGGCCTTCGACCAGATCGGCGTGGTGCTGGCGCGGAAGGTCCTGGAGATGTTCCTGACCAGCCTGTTCGTGCTGCTGGCCTTCTCCAACGTCATCACCGCCCTTTCGACCTACTTCCTCTCCGAGGATCTCGAGCTGGTGCTCGCGCTCCCCGTCTCTCGCACGCGCTTTCACTACGCGCGCTTCGTCGACACCCTCACCCAGTCCAGCTGGATGATGATGCTCTTCGGGGTCCCGGTCTTCCTCGCCTACGCGATCCAGTCCGATGCGGGGCCGGCGTACTACCTCGCGCTCGCGACTGTCGTCCCGGCGCTGCTCATCATGGCGGCCAACTTCGGGATCACGGTCGCGACCGTGCTGGTCAACGTCTTTCCCGCCCGGCGTACGCGGGAGCTGATGGTGCTGCTGGGCATCATGGCGGTCGCGGCGCTCTTCGTCGTGGTGCGCTCGCTGCGTCCGGAGCGGCTCGTCAACGCCCAGGAGCTCGAGAACGTCGCGCAGTACCTCGCGCAGCTCCAGACGCCCGACCCCATCCTGTTCCCGCCGCGCTGGGCCAGCGAAGTGCTGGGCGCGACGATGTTGTACAGCCCCTTCCCGTGGGCCGAGGCGGTCCTGCTGTTGACGGGCACGCTCGCGAGCGCGGCGGTGGCCCGCTGGACGGTGGCCTGGGGCTTCGACGGCGGCTGGGCGCGCGCGCAGGAGGCCCGGTCAGCGCGCTTCTACCGGTCCCCGGTCTTCGACCGGCTGGTCTCGGTGCTTCCGGCCGACTGGCGGCCGGTGGTCGCCAAAGAGCTGCGGGTGTTCGTCCGCGACCCCGCGCAGTGGTCGCAGGTGTTCCTGCTCTCGGGGATCTGCGCCATCTACCTGGTCAGCATCTACTTCCTGCCCTTCAGCAGCTTCCAGGGCCCGATGCTCGCGTTCATGAAGGAGGCCATGTCCTTCCTGAACCTCGGCATGGGCGGGTTCGTGATGGCGGCGATCGCCACCCGCTTCCAGTTCGGCGCGGTGAGCCGCGAGGGGCGCGCCTGGTGGGTGATCCGTGGGGCGCCGGTCGAGCCCATCGTCTGGCTCCGCGCCAAGGGCGTGCTGGGGCTGATCCCCATGCTGGTCGTGGGCGAGATCGTGGTGGTGGGGAGCGGGATCATGCTCGACGCCCGGTGGGAGCTGCTCCTCTTCGAGGGCTTCATCACGGTGTGCATCGCCCACGCGATGTCGGGCCTCGCGCTGGCGATGGGGGCCCTCTGGCCCGACTTCAAGGCCGACTCGGCGGCCCGCGCCGCGACCGGGCCGGGCGCGGTCTTCTTCATGGTGGTGGCGCTCTTCCTGAACTTCACGGTGCTCACCCTGCTGGCCGTCGCGGTGTGGCTCGGGGCGTCGGGGAGGTCGATGCCGGCCGCGTTGGTGGTGGGGTTCATCACCGTGGCCGGGTGCTGGTTCGTGGGAAGTTGGCCGCTGCGGCGTGCATCGGAGGTCCTGTGGCGGTCTGGGCTGCCCTGATCCTCGGCTGTGCGCCCCTCGTCGGCCGCACCCCGCGGCCCGAGCCGATGGCTGCCGCTGAAGTGGCCCCGCCGCCGGCCATGGTCCCGGCCCGGGCACGCTACCACTACCTCGTCGGCCAGCTCGCGCTCGCCGCGGGCGACCTCGACGGGGCCGAGGCCGCCTTCAACACCGGGCTCCTCCACGATCGTCACGCCGCCGCCATGCACCTCGGTCTGGCGGCCGTGGCGCGGGCGCGCGGCGCCGACCCACAGATCGAGCTGGGGCGCGTGGCCCAGGCGCTGCTCCTCGCGCCAGACGACCCCGAGGTGCTCGTGGCGGTGGGCGACGCGCGCGCGCGCCTCGGACAGATCGACGCCGCCGTGGCCGCCTGGTCCCACGCGGCCGACGTCGGCGCCGGCTCCCCCGCCTACGCGCCGTGGGCGGCGCGCCTGCTCGCCCGCGACGTGAAGGCCGCGGGACCGGTGGTGGCGCGCTGGGCCACGATCCCCGAGACCGACGCCGGTTGGCTGCGGGAACGCGGCCACGCCCGGCTCCAGACGGGCGACCTCGCGGGGGCCACCGACGACCTCGGCACCGCCCTGCTCCACGACCCGACCGACGCCCGCGTGCTCGAGGAGTTCAACGCCGCGGTGACCGGCTCGGGGCGGTACCGACAAGGACTCCTCACCCTCGACCTCGTGGGACGGCTCACCCCCACCAACGCCGAGGTGCTGCTCCGGACCTGGCACCTCGCGGTCCGTGCCGACGACCCGGTGCGCGCCCGCGACGCGCTGATCTCCCTCGATCGGGCGCTGGGCGGCAACGACGCCCAGGTGAAGCTGTGGCTCGCCGACGTACACAGCCAACAGGGGGACGTCACCGCCGCTCTCGCCGCCCTGGCCGAGGCCGCGCGCATCGACCCGCCCGCGCCCGACGTGCCCTACCACCGTGCCCGGTTCCTGCGCGCCGCCGACCGCCCCCGCGAAGCCCGGGAGGCGCTGGTGATCCCCACCAGCGGCCCCAACCGCATCGACGCCCAGGCCTTGCAGGTGCGGCTGCTGATCGAGACGGGACGGGCGGAGGAGGCCTACGCCGTCGCGGAGGCCGCGCTCGCGGCCCGACCCGCCGATTACACGCTGCTCGGCGCGCTCGTCGCGGCCTGCGCCGCGCGCGAGGACCGGGAGGGCATGCTGGCCGCGGTCGACCAGATGGCCGGCCTCTCGGTGGAAGCGCGCGCCCGCACCCGGGCCCGGTCGCTGGTGGGCATCGGCGACGTCGAGAGCGCGCTGATCGCTCTCCGATCCACACCCCTGGCCGAAGCCGAGACGTGGGTACTGGGCGGGGCCCTGCTCGGCGATGCCCGCCGGTCCGCCGAGGCGGTCCGCTGGATGGAGAAGGCCGTGGACGCCTTCCCGTCCGACGCCTCGGTCCGCGCCGCGCTCGGCCTCGCCCAGGAAGCCGCGGGCGACGCCCCCGCCGCGCTGATCACCATGCGCGAGGCCCTCGTCCTCGACCCCGCGAACGTGGAGGCGGTGCGCTACTACAGCCGCGAGGCGGCCCGCTCGTCGGCGCCCGATCGCCTGCTGCAGGCGCGCACCTGGCTCCTCAGCGCGCTGGAGCGCCATCCGGCCGACGCCGGTCTGCTGGCCATCCTTGCCGACGTGCACCTCGCACGGGGTGAGCCCGCCCAGGCGGCGGCGGCGCTCGAGGAGGCCCGCCGGTACGCGCCGCGGGACCTCAGCCTCGCGCACCAGCTGGTCGCCGCGTGGAAAGCGGCCGGACACACCGCGGAAGCGAACGCCCTCGAGCGGAGTCTGAAACCCTGATGCTCCTGGCCCTGCTCGTCGCCTGTAGACACGTCCCGACGGAAGCCGGCGCCACCTGCGCCCCGGCACCCGACGCCGCCGACGCCACCGCCACCGCCCTCGCCGGCGGCCCGGTGAGCGCGAAGTTCACCATCCACATCGAGCGGGGCGACCAGACCATCAACGCCCAGGGTGCGCTGCTGATCTCGCCCCCCTCGGCGCTGCGCCTCGAAGTCTCGGGCCCGGTCGGCCCCCCGCAGCTCGTCGTCACCAGCGACGGCACGCGGACGGCGGTCTGGCAGGCGGGCGCGCGCACCCTCTACGAGGCCAACGACGCTCCGGGGCTGCTCGGCCTGCTCACCGGGGGCGCCATCGGCCCCGAGGCCATCACCGCGGTGCTG
>JAYVAS010000348.1:0-3503 GCA_043750895.1 Pseudomonadota bacterium | reverse complement strand
GACGGCGCGGCGGTGGATCCCCGCCTGGCGCAGGCCATCGCCGTCCTCCTCCTCGCCATCGAGGGCCGTCAACAGTCCTGACCCGGCCGTTCACCGTCGCCCACCCGAACGGCCAGTGTCCGCCGCGACCCCGACGCACTACCCTTGGGCCCGATGCCAATCCGTGTTCCTCGACTCTCGCTCGGGCACCTCCCGCGCACCCTCGCCCTGGTGTGGTCCTCCTCCCGTCTGAACGCCCTCGCGCTCGGGGCGCTCACGCTCGTCGGCGGGGTATTGCCCATCGCCGTCGCCTGGGTCGGGAAGCTGATCGTGGACAGCGTGGTCGCCGGGGATCCAGACGCCGCCCTGCGCGCGGTGGGGATCGAGCTGGGGCTGGTGGTCCTCCTCGCTGCCAACAGCCGAGGGTCGGGCCTGTTGTGGCAGCTCACCGGCTCGCGCCTCTCCATCGACATCAACCGCGCGATCCTCGAGAAGGCGCGCACGCTCGACCTCCGTCACTTCGAGGATCCCACCTTCTACGACCAGCTCACCCGGGCCCGGCGCGAAGCCTCCTCCCGGCCCCTCTCGGTGGTCACCAGCGCGTTCGGGTTGGTCCAGGACCTGGTCACCCTGGTCGGGTACGTCGGTCTCCTGGTCCGCTTCTCCGGGTGGGCGGTGCTGGGGCTGGTGGCGGCCTCGATCCCCGCGGCGCTCGTGGAGATGCGCTTTTCGAAGCAGGCCTTTCGGGTTGGAAACTGGCGCGCGCCCGAGTCCCGCCGGCTCAACTACATCGAGCACGTGCTCGCCACCGACCGCCACGCCAAGGAGGTGATGCTGTTCGGTCTGGGGCGCCACCTGCTCGACCGCTACGTCACCTTCGCCGAGAAGTTCTTCAAGGAGGACCGCTCCCTGGCGATGCGGCGGACGGGCTGGGCCTGGCTGCTCTCCCTCCTCGGTACCGGCGCGTTCTACGCCTCCTACGCCTGGATGGTGGCGCAAGCCGCGCTGGGCGCGCTCACCCTCGGGGACATGACGCTGGGCCTCGTAGCCTTTCGTCAGGGGCAGGGCGCGTTTCAGGGCATCCTGGGACGAATCGGCCGGATGTACGAGGACGACCTCTACATGTCCAATCTCTTCGCCTACCTCTCCATTCCGGTGACCCGGGAAGCGGTGGACCCCGGGAAGACCCTCGACGAACGGGGGCTCCGCTTCGAAGGCGTGGGTTTCCGGTATCCGGGGTCGGAGAAGTGGGCGCTCCGTGGGGTCGACCTGTTCGTACCGGGCGGGCAGTCGCTGGCCCTGGTCGGCCACAACGGGGCGGGGAAGACGACGCTGATCAAGCTACTGACCGGGTTGTACGCCCCCACCGAGGGACGGGTGCTGCTCGACGGCAAGGACTTGCGGGCCTGGGATCCCGATACGCTTCGGATACGTATCGGGGTCATCTTCCAGGACTTCGCGACCTACCAGTTCACGGTCAAGGAGAACGTCGGGTTCGGCTCCATCGATCACCTCGACGACACGGCGCGTCTCGGCCGCGCGGTCCATGCCGGCGGGGCGGACGAGCTGGTGGGCGGGCTGAAGGACGGCCTGGGCACGCCGTTGGGCCGGTGGTTCGCGGACGGCGTGGAGCTCTCGGGCGGTCAGTGGCAGAAGGTCGCCCTCGCCCGCGCCTTCATGCGCGAGGACGCCGACATCCTGGTCCTGGACGAGCCCACCGCCGCGTTGGACGCCGAGGCCGAGCACGAGGTCTTCGAACGTTTCCGTCGCCTGGCCAAGGGCCGGACCACCATCGTGATCAGCCACCGCTTCCCGACGGTGCGGATGGCGGACCGCATCGTGGTGCTGGAGAGCGGCAAGGTACAAGAGGAGGGGACCCACGCCGAACTGGTGGCGTCGGGCGGGCGCTATGCGCAGCTGTTCGCGCTTCAGGCGGCGGGGTATGCGCCGGGCTGAGGCGGGGTGTCCGGGTGCCGTCCGACAGCGCGGGGGACTTCAGCACCCAGATGCACGACCATAGCAGCGCGCTCAGGAGGAGCAGCTTCCCGGCTCCGTCCGGCGCTGGCAAGGGGTACTCCGACCACGCCAAATCCGGCGGGCGGAGGTCCGGTTCCTCGGCCAAGAGCCACAGTGTCATCGAGAGCAGTTGACCACCGGAGATGATCGCGACCAAGCGCATCCAAAGTGTGGCGCCCCCGCGGAACCGTTCGACGGCCAGGTTGAGTACGATCAGCGTGGTCAGGACGCCGAAGGCCCCGTAGCCGTCCGAGGACCTGGCTACGATGGCGCCCCACGCGAGGAGGACCAGGAGTCCCGAGGCTTGGCGAGCCTGCCGCCACGGCTCCAACAGCCCGCAGATCATCGGGAGGAAGAGCGATCTCCACCCGTACGCCCCGGAGGTCCAGGTCAACGCGCTGGTGAGACAGGCGAACGCGACGATCGCGAACTGACGGGGCTGGCTGCGTCCGCGCCGCCGGCGTGGCACGGAAATCTCCGTGCAGACCATCCCGAACAGGCAGATCGACGTGGCGAAGCGCGTGGCGTCCGTGACTTCGAATGGAAACGCCAGCGCCAACCACAGCGCCCCCGTGGTCAAGGCGGGACCGGTCAGCGTGGCGACAACCTCCCGGAGCCATCCAAGGGCGGCCGGGAGCCCTCCGGCGCTCGGCCCTTCGTAGCTCACCTACAACACTCCGCCTGGGCGGGCGGGGAGCCGCCACGGGCGGCCAGCAGCCCTACCGGTTGTTCGACCCCGGTCCATTCCTCCCGCTCCTCAAACACCCGTCGGACCTCGTCCACGGCGCTCATGCTCGCGACCTTCTGGGTGATCCAGACGGTATCCACGCCTATGGCAAGCGTCCAGAACAGCGGCTCCGCCCCCACTACGGATACCGGTGTTCGATCGGACGCACGTCCTCGCACGGCCGGCAGATCGCGTTGGGGAGCCCGGTGTTCCGTCGGGTCCGTCCGGCCACGGCCTTGAAGACCGGCCCGCTCTCGTCCTCGTCACACTGGAGGCACGGGTTGAGGGAGCCGTCGGGCTGGTTGTAGGGGTCGTCCAGGGCGGCGAGGCATTCGACCAGGCAGACGTCCTGGGTATGGAGCGTGTTCCAGTACCAGATCTGGGCGCAGGGCAGGGTGAAGCCGATGTCCTGCAGGCAGGCGACGTGGTCCGCGGCCGGGCCGCCCGCATGTTCGAGGCCACAGTCCCGCGCGGGCGCGGTGAGGTCGTTCACCGAGATGTAGACGGCGAGATCCGTCAGGGTGGAGCAGACCCCGCACCCGCCGGCGTGGGTCACCACCCCCCCGGCGCGGGTGGCGTCGCCGGCGGTGGCGAAGGTCTCGACGCGATACGTATCGGATGTGTCGCCGAGGAAAGCACAGACGGTTTCGTCGCTCTCCTCGTCCGGGACCAGCGTGAGGTAGGGGTCCTCGCTCACCTCGTCGAACGGGGTGGTGAGGGTGGTTGCGCGTAGCGCGGCGACCTCGGCGTCGGTGTAGGCGGGGGCCTCCCACGTCTCGCC
>JAYVAS010000347.1:0-3470 GCA_043750895.1 Pseudomonadota bacterium | reverse complement strand
CCGTCGCGCTCGGCGAGCGGGAGCGCCAGCAGCAGGTACTGCGCGAGGAAGGTGGTGAGGATGTTGCGCATCCCGTAGAACGAGAAGCGCTCGCAGCCTTCGTTGCCGATGATGTAGGCGATCTGACGGGGGAGCGGGGTGCGGTCGGCCATCGGGTTCCTCGGGCGCGAGCGTACACGACCCGGAGCCCAACGCACGCGCGGCGTCCGCACCGCGCGCGTTGGCCGACGCGCGACCGCCGGATAACTTCGGGCACCACCGAGGGGCTCTCGTGTCCTTGAACCTGTACATCGCCACGCGGAAGGGCGTCTGGACCGCCTCCACCGTCGACAGGCGCCAATGGTCGCTCACCGGTCCGAGCTTCCTGGGTCAGCAGTGCCACCACGTGGTCCTCGACCCGCGCGACCGCACCACCTTGTTGTGCGCATCTCGCCAGTGGCACCTCGGCCCCACCGTCTTCCGGAGCACGGACGGCGGCGCCACCTGGAAAGAAGCCGCGAGCCCCCCGCGGTTCGCCACCGGGGAAACCCGGGAGCGCGCGGTGGACCACGTGTTCTGGCTCACCCCCGGCCACGCCTCCGAGCCGGGGGTGTGGTACGCCGGGACCTCGCCGAAAGGCCTTTTTCGCAGCGAAGACGGCGGAGTCACCTGGGAACCCGTCGCCGGCTTCAACGACCACCCCAACCAGGCCACCTGGGTTGGGAGCGACAAGGATGAGACGCCCGACGGCGGCAAGCTCCACTCCATCCTGGTGGACCCGCGGGACCCCGCGCACCTCTACCTGTCGATGTCGGGCGGCGGCACCTTCGAGTCCACCGACCGCGGCGCCGACTGGCACCCGCTCAACCTCGGCGTGGACATGGACTTCGCCCCGCCCAAGGACGACGGGACCGAGTACCTCTACGGCCACGATCCCCACTGCGTGGTCCAGCATCCCACCCGCCCGGACCGCCTCTGGCAGCAGAACCACTGTGGGATCTACCGGATCGACCGCCCGTCCGACCGCTGGGTGCGGGTGGGCCGGAACATGCCCCCCGACATCGGCGACATCGGCTTCCCCGTGGTCGTCCACCCCCGCGATCCCGACACCGCCTGGGTCTTCCCCATGACCGGCACCGGCGACTGGCCGCGGACACCCCCCGGCGGCAAGCCCGCGGTCTACCGGACCCGGGACGCCGGCGCCTCGTGGCAACGCCTCGACGCCGACTTCCCCCAGTCCCAGGCGTGGTGGACGGTGAAGCGGCAATGTCTGGTGGCGGACGGCCAGAACCCCGTCGGGCTAACCTTCGGCACCACCTCGGGCGAGGTCTGGGCCAGCGCCGACGAGGGCGACCACTTCCACCTCGTGTGCCGCGACCTCCCCCAGATCCACGCGATCAGCCTGGGCGAGACGGCGTAGGCGTGCCGCGGGTCCACGTCCCGTCGCAGCTGCGGGGCTACACCTCCGGGCGCTCCGAGGTCGACGCTGCCGGAGCGTCCCTCGCCGAGGTCCTGGCCGATCTCGATCGGCAGTTCCCCGGCTTCCGCTTCCGGGTGATCGACGAGCAGGCGCGCATCCGACGCCACATCGTCCTGTTCGTGGGGAGCGAGCGCCAGGACGACCTGGGGGCCCCGGTGCCGGATGGCGCGGCGGTGCACATCCTCGGGGCGCTCAGCGGCGGGTGAGGCGGTCGGGCGTCGTCGGGCGACGCTCGCTCACCCCTCCCCCCGAGAGGCCCGCCACGCCCGCCCGAAGAAGAATTGGAAGGGCACGTGGCTGCGTACGGCCCACGACCTCTCGTCGTGCAGCGCGTCGGGGAAGCTGAACTGGAGCAGGTCGACGCCCAGCCGGTAACCACGGCGCACGAGCAGGTCGCGCATGGCGTTGGTGGTGTCGTAGTTGTCCTTGGGCCACCCGCTGTCCAGGTAGATCAACAGCGGGCGACGGGGCTCGGTGGCGATGCGCGCGAAGAGGTCGTCCTGGTAGCCGAAGGTGCTCGACAGGCAGGCCGCGCGACCGAACACCTCGGGGTACTGCCACGCCACCGAGAGGGCCGCGACGCCGCCCAAGGACGAGCCCATGAGCACGGCGTTCTGGGGCCCGGGGAGCGTGCGGAGGGCGGCGTCCACCTGGGGCTTGAGACGCGTCACCAGGAACCGCCCGTAGGCCTCGTACCCGGGCGCGGTGTAGTCGCGGAGCCGGTCCGCGGGCGAAACGCCGACCACGATGGTCTTGCGGAGGGCGTTCATCCCGTCGAGCCGATCCATGGTCTCGTCCACCTGCCACTCGTTGCCCGCGAAGGCCTCGTCGGGGAAGAAGAGGTTCTGCCCATCCTGCATGTACAGCACCGGGTACAGGCGCAGGGTGTTCTCGTCGTAGCCGGGCGGGTGGTAGACGCGGATGCGGTGGACCCCGTTCTCGGCCTGGATGGAGAGCGCGTCCGAGACGCGCCCATGCGGCTCGGCGTAGAAGTAAGGGAACAGGTCCGGGTCGGGCTCGTCGGCGCTGAGGATGAAGTTCGGGCCCC
Source organism: Pseudomonadota bacterium (assembly GCA_043750895.1). Taxonomy (GTDB): domain Bacteria; phylum Myxococcota_A; class UBA796; order UBA796; family SXON01; genus JAYVAS01. The sequence continues at coordinate 963 of JAYVAS010000347.1, read as the reverse complement.
GTGCCCACGCCACCGTGGCCCCGTCGCGGATGCACGGCTTGAGGGCCAGCGTCGGGGCGGGGGCCTCGAGGTCGAAGGTGGCTGAGGTGGGGGTGGACGCCACGGGGAGGATGTCGCGGTTCCAATCGCGCGCCGTCCGGAGCACCAGGCGGCCCGAACGCAGGGGATAGGTGACGGTGACGCGCATCAACCCACGAACGTCTCCACCCCGACCACCTTCTCGACGTCCACCGCGTACACCCGTCGCCCGTCGGCGCCCGTCTCCACGAGCTCGAAGCCAAGACGGTCGTAGAGGTCCGCCACCTGCTCGTTCTTGGCGGTGGGGAGGTACTCGCCCCACAGCCGGGTGAAGCCGGCCGCGCGCGCTTCCGCCGCGACCTGCCGGAGGGTGTAGTGCTCCAGCGTGCGCCCGATGACCCGGCAGCTCATGAGCCAGGTGTCGATGCGGAGCGCGTCGTCCTCGGGGACGCCCAGCACCACCGCGACGAGCCCGTGGTCCCCGAACTTGTCCACCAGTCGGACCGTGAGCGGCACCGCGCGGGGGGCCTCGACCCAGCCCCGTACGACCTCGGCGCCGTGACGGCGGGTGGTGAGGTTGAACTGGTTGGTTTTGCCGAGCAGCTGCACCACCCGGTCGAGATCCGCCTCGTCCACGCGCCGGGTGTCCGCCTTCATCTCCAAGGAGCGCAGGTAGCCGCCCAGATCGGTGAACTCCGACGCCGCGCTCCGTCGGGCCGCCTCGACCTGGTACTGCTCAGCGCGGGCGGCGTCCTCGGCGGTGAGCGCCGCGGTCTCGAACCAGAGGCCGGCTTCGAGGGCCTGGACGTAGCCGGAGGCGTCGTCGGGCAGCTCCACCACCTCGACCTCGGGCAGGGCCTGGCGCACCGCTTCCCGCTCGGCGGGGTTGTCGTCGAGGAAGACGAAGCTGTCGAGACCGAGCCGCAGGGTGGTCGCGATCCGGGC
>JAYVAS010000346.1:0-7310 GCA_043750895.1 Pseudomonadota bacterium | reverse complement strand
CCCTCAGCCGCCCTTCGGGCACCCTCTGGGAGAGGGGACGGAGTTGATCGCGTCCATGAGCCGTTCGGCGACCCCGTCGACGTCGCGCATGACCTCGGCGACCGCGAATCGGTACACCCGGAAGCCCCGCTCGGTCATCCACCGGTCCCGGATTGTATCGTGCGCGGCCCCCTCGACGCTGGCGTGTTGTGACCCGTCGACCTCCACGACCACGCGCGCGTCGACGGACAGGAAGTCAGCAACCCATGGACCGAGTGGGGCCTGTCGCCTGAACTTCCAACCGCCGAGGCGGCGATCGCGGAGGCGAGACCACAGGAGTTGCTCGGGTTCGTTGACGGCTCGCCTGAGGGCGCGCGCCTGTTTGGTTGACGCTTGCATCGCGCGCCAGCGTAGGCACCGCTTCGACGGCGGCAAGGGGGACGGGACGCTCTCTGTGGTGTGCTTTTGCCCTCTCCCTCCGGGACTTCGCCCTCACCCGCCCTTCGGGCACCCTCTCCCCCGGGGAGAGGGGAATTGTCGGCCCCACACTTGCACCTTTACCCTCTCCCTCCGGGAGCGGGTGGCCGAGGCGCAGCCGACGCCGGGTGAGGGTTGCGCGCGCGTCGCCCTACCAGGGATCAATCAGGTAGACGCCACCCGCGTTGTCGCTGCTGCCCAGCTCCGGGTTGCCGTCGCCGTTGGCGTCGGGGGTGAGCACGACGTGGGTGCCGATGCCCGGCCCGCCGCCGACCACGAGCGCCGCGTCGTCCGTGTCGCCGCTCCCGGTGCCGGGCGCCAAGAAAACGTAGACCGCGCCGTCGTCGCCGGCGCTGGCCTGCGCCGCGCCGACGATGAGGTCGGCCGCGCCGTCGCCGTCCAGGTCTCCGCTCGCCAGGGCGGCTCCGAAGCGGGCGCCCGTCTCCACGCTCTCCCAGACGGCGACGGTGGTGAGCGTGAGGCTGCTCCCCGAGCCCGTCGGGGCCACCAGGTACACCTTGCCGTCATCGGCCCCGTAGCCCGGCGCGCCGATCCACAGGTCGGGGAGCCCGTCGCCGGTCTGGTCGCCGGCGTCGGCCAGGCAGGCGCCGCCCTCGGCCGCTGGAGCCCCGGAGCTCCACCGCGGCGTCGTGTTGAACGCGACCGTCCCGGACGCGGGCCCGAGGAGCACCGCCGCGCCGCCTTCGTTGGTGGTCCCCTCCTCGTACCCGGGCGCCCCCACCACCGCGTCATCGAGGCCGTCCCCGTCGAGATCGACGGCCCCGAGCAGCGCGGCCCCCACCTGGTCGCTGGAGCGGACGCCGACGACGCTCGCCCAGCCGTCCTCCACCGGCACACCCGACCCCACATTCCACGCGTGGAGGTGGGCAGCGCCGTACCCGTAGTTGGTCGCCGCCACGCCGAGGAGGATGTCGGCGACCCCGTCTGCGTCGGGATCCCCTGCATAGGCCGCCTGATCGAGGCCGTCCGACCGACCCTGGCCATCCCACGAGGCGGCGGTGAGGTCGGCGAGCAGGTTCGTGCCGCTGGTGACGCCGGTGACGAGGAACACGCTCCCCGCTCCCCTGTCGCGCACACTGCTGTCGGGGGCCGACACCAGGAGGTCGCCCACGCCGTCCCCGTCGACGTCGAACCCCGCGAACACCGTACTCCCGAAGTCCGCCCGGCTCACGTCCCCGAGGACGGAGGCCGCCGCGTCGTCCCCGGAGAGCGCGCCGGGCACCTCCGAGAGCAGCAGCGCGCGCCCGACCTGGTCCCCCGCCTCGGATAGATACGCCCGGTCGCCGATCCACGCAGTCGTCCCTGTCCCCGCCGCCGTCGCCGACAGCGGGGGCGCGGCGGCGCCGTTGTCCTCCAGTTGGAGGCTGATCACCCCCCCGTGGAACGAGCAGTCGAACCCGTCACAGTCCCAGTCGATCCCGTCCGCCGTCGCGTCCTCGGCGGCCGGGCTGATGGTGTCGTCGGCGTCGTCGCAGTCTCCGCCGACGCTCGTGGACCACACGGCGTCGGGCTCGCACCCGCACATCGAGAGCCCCGACTCACCGTAGCCGTCGCCGTCGGCGTCGACGTAGAAACGCGTGCAGTCGGTGGCGCCGTCCTCGTCCTCGACGCCGTCGCAGTCGTCGTCCACCCCGGGGGTGCTGCACCGCTCGGGATCCGCAGGGCTGATGGCGGCGCTGGTGTCGTCGCAGTCTGTGCCGCGGCTCGCGTAGTCGGCGGGCTCGTCGCAGGCCAGGGTGGTGACCGAGACGTCTCCGTAGCCGTCATTGTCGGCGTCCCCGTACCAGGTGCGGGCGTCGACGGCGTCGGCGTCCTCGTCCCCGTCGCAGTTCTGGTCCCCTGCGGCGCACACCTCGTCCGCGTCGGGGGAGACCCCGGCGTCGGCGTCGTTGCAGTCCTCGCAGGCCGGCACCCCATCCCCGTCCCGGTCGTCGTACGCCGCCCCCCCGTCGCAGTTGTGGTCCACCGGGTCGTCGCAGTCGTCCTCGGGAGCGCCGGGATGGGTGTCCCGGTCGGTGTCGTCGCAGTCGGTCCCCGTCCGGGCCTGGCCCCGAATCCAGTGGCACGCCACGATGGTCGCCGCCGGGTCCCCGTAGCCATCGCGGTCCACGTCCCGGTAGTTGACCTTCACGTCCACCGCGTCTTCGTCCACGAGGCCGTCGCAGTCGTCGTCTTCGTGGTCGCAGTACTCATCGGCGTCCGGATGGCGGCCGCGATCGTAGTCGTCGCAGTCGTCGTGGTCGGGCGCCTCCCCCGACGCGATCGCACACCCCCACCGGGAGATGTCCGGCCCGCCGTAGCCATCCCCGTCCCAGTCCAGGTAGAAGACCATCCCGCCCGAAGCGCCGTCCTCCTCGCTGCGGCCGTCGCAGTCCTCGTCGGTCTCGGCCGCGTCGCAGACCTCGAGCGCGCCCGGATGCACGTCGGCGCGGGTGTCGTCGCAGTCGTCGGCGACCGTGATCCAGGTGGCGTCGGGCGGGTCGCACTGCTGGACGCAGACCTCGGGGTCGGCGTGGGCATCGCCGTCCACGTCCTGGCACCACACCGTTCCGGGAGACTCGTCGAGCAGTCCGTCGCAGTCGTCGTCGATGCCGTTGCAGGTTTCGTCGGCGCCCGGGTACCGGGCCGGGTCGGCCGGCCCGCAATCGGTGGCGTTCGTCGCCGTCTGGGCGGGTTGGAAACAGGTCGTCACGGGCGCGTCGGGGTCCCCGAAGCCGTCCCCGTCGAGGTCGGCGTACCAGGTGTAGAAGGGACCGTCCTCATCCACTTGCCCGTCGCAGTCGTCGTCGCGGTGGTCGCAGTGGTCGGCGGCCCCGGGGTGGACGGTGGTGTCCGCGGGCGCGCAGTCCTCGGCGTCGGTGACGCCGTCGCCGTCGGCATCGGGGGGCGGCGGCGCCTTTTCCGACGTCGCGCAGGCCAGGATCAGCGCAAGCAGCATCTCACCCCCCGCAGTCTTCGGGGTAGTCGTAGGTCACTTGGATGTGGGACCCTGCAGGGGGGATCGCCCAGACCGGGAACTCCACGGCGTTGAGGTCCTCCCGGTAGGACCAGGCCGAGCTGCGGGCCTCGTCGACGGTCACCGCGAGGGTGTCGGTATCGGGGTAGCCGCTCAACGGGAAGCTCGCGACCGCGCCGGTGGACGCCAGGGTGGCGATGAGCTCGAAGTAGCTGCCCCACGCGGCGTCGCAGATGGAGAGCACGGCGCCTCCGGTGGCGACGCTGGCCTCCTGGTAGCCGCTCCCGGGCGCGGCGGTGCTGCACCCGCGGGGCACGTCGCCCACCACGGAGTGGATCGAGGCCGTCGGCGCGGCGGCCACGATCTCGGCCACCAGGTCGTCCCAGGGGCTCGGGGACTGTTCGGGTTCATCGGAGACGAGGATCACCGTCGTCTTGGAGTCCGCGCGGAGGAAGTCGGCGTTGCACCCGCCGCTCCCGGTCTGCTGGAGCGCGTTGTTGCTCACGGTGAGTCCGGCCTCGGTCCAGACTCCGCCTCCGCCCTGCACCGCCGCGAGCACATCGCCTCCGAGGTCGGGGGTGTCGGCGGTGAAGAGCCCGCCGTTCGCGCAGCCGTCGTCGCTGGTGGCGATGACCAGTTGCCAGTCGATCGACACCGCGCCCAGCGCGTCGACGAACAGGGAGAAGTTGGCGGCGAGGTTGACCTGGTCGTCCTCCATCGAGCAGGACTGGTCGACGTAGACGAGGATGTCGGTCTTCTCCCAGGGGCCGTCCCCCTGCCAGAAGTCGTCCGCGCCCGAGCCCGCTTCGGTGCCTTCCCCGGACTGGTCGGCGGTCCGGAAGCCCCGCGGGTCGTCGCTCTCCACCCACAGCTCCCCTGCGGCGCGCGCGGTGTCGGTGGGCGCGTAGTGGACGGTCACCGGCGTCGATCCGCCCGGTGCGATCACCACCGGCAGCGCGTCGGCCTCCACGGTGAATTCGATCCCCACCTGCGAGAGCGTGGTGACGGTCAGCGGGGCGAGGCCGTTGTTGTAGAGGCCCAGGGTGGTGGTGGCGTCGCAGCCGACGGGGACGTCGCCGAAGTCGTAGTCGGCGGGCGCGATGAGCAGCTCGGGGAAGAGGCCCGCGCCGATGGCGGTCACCAGCACCGTCCCGAGGTCGGGATCGTTGGAGGTGATGTCGATCTGGGCCCGGTCCTCGGCGTTCGCGGGGCTGTACACGACGTCGAAGCTCGTCTCCTCCCCGGGGGGGAGCACCACGGAGGCGACCGGCTCGGCGAGCGTGAACGCCCCGGAGCCGATGATGCCCACGCTGAAGATGCGGAGGTCCTCCTCGCCGACGCTGCGCAGGGTGACGGTGGCGATCGCGCTCTCGTCGGCGGCGAGCGCACCGAAGTCGATGGTGAGCGGATCGACCTCGATGTGCGGCGCGTTGTCGCTCGCGCCGTACACCTTGCCCTGGTCCTGGACGGCGTAGTCGGAGCAGGCGGCGACGAGGAGGACGATCATGGGAAGAACTCCGCGAGGTCGAGGACGTACGCGTAGCCGGCTGCGTCCCGGAGCACCGCCGTGTCGACCGCGTCCGGGCCCCAATCGACCAGCGGCGCTGCGCCTTCGCCGACGCTGCGCCCGCGGAACCTGCCGGCGGCGGAGATGTCCGGGAGGTCGACGCTCCCGATGGGATCCAGGTAGATCGAAACCAATCCCGTCTGCGGTTCGTCGCTGTCGGCACGGGGATCGGTCACGAGGAGGTCGGGTGCGCCGCTATCGTCGAGGTCGAGGCTGCCGACGGCGGCTGTGGCGTATTCGCCCGTTCCGGTCCTGCTGCTGACCGTCGCGAGAGCGTCTGCGGGCGTTCCCCCGCCATCGCCGGGCCGGGGCAAGAGGTATAGCTTCGCGCAGGGCCACCGGTCCTCTCCGCGCGCCCAGAGGTCCAGGACGCCATCGCCGTCGGCGTCCCCTCCATCTAGCAGGAGCGCCCCGAAACCCACCCCGTCGGCCGTCCATCGTGCGTCGGCGTCCGCCGCCAGCGTCGACGTGCGGAGCGGCCCTTCGAAGACGTAGACCGCCCCGTTGTCGCCGGTGGTCGGGTCGTTCCAGTCGGGTGCGCCCACCGCCAGGTCGTCGACGCCGTCGCCGGAGAGGTCGCCGGGGGCGACGAGCGCGGCGCCGAATCTGCCACCGGGACCCTCGCCGAGCAGGCGGATGCCGGCGTCGTCGAGGGCGTTCACGCCGGTGAGCGAGAGATCGATGTGGGCCACCGCCCCTGCGGAGGTCCCTGCCTCGTCGTCATAAGAAACCGTAATCCAGCCATCGGCCACGCCATCCCCGCTCAGGTCGTCGGAGAAGAAGGGCACCCCGGCGTAGTCGTTGGCCGTCCCGCCGTCCCAGCGGGCGGTGGCGACGTCGTCGAGGGATGTGTCACCGGTGATCGGCCCCGGAACGAAGTAGACCGACCCGGCATTCGTAACGGACCAGTCGGCGTACCCCGAGGCGATGAACAGGTCGTCAGCGCCGTCGCCGGTGACGTCACGCACGGCGAGGCCCGTGAAGTACTCAGTGGCGACGGACCCCGACACGCGGGCCACGGAGCTATCGGCCTCGACCCTGCCGTCGGCGCGGTAGAGCCCGATGAAGCCAGGGCTGGGGTAGGGGGCCGCGATCCAGACGCCGTCGTCGACGTCCCACGCTTGGGTCACCGCCATCTGATACGAACCGGTCCCGACCGTTGCCACGGCTGGGACATCGCAGTCGAAGCCGTTGCAGTCGAGGTCCCGACCATCGCAGTCGGAGTCATCTGCCCCGGGGAATCGTTCCGGATCGTCGTCATCGCAGTCCGCGCCGGCGAGGCCGGCGTAGGGCCCGCCAGCCGCGCAGAGGCACGCGGTGTCGGTGGCGCTCGGTTCACCGTCCCCGTCGGTGTCGGTCCCGTAGTCGCGGCAATACGTCGCGTCGCGCTCGTTTGCCTCCCCGTCGCAGTCGTCGTCCGCAGCGGAACCACAGCTCTCGGTGGCCCCCGGGTGGACCGCGTCGTCGGTGTCGTCGCAGTCGTTCCCGCTCGCCACCCATGTCGGGACCGGATCGCAGCTACCGCGGGCGTTTCCGTCGTCGCCGTACCCGTCCAGGTCCGCGTCCGGATGCCAGACGACGTAGCCGGGCGCGCCCACGTCGATCTCGCCGTCGCAGTCCTCGTCCACCGCGTCGCAGGTCTCGAAGGCACCGGGGTAGACGCCGGCGTCCCCGTCGTCACACTCGGCGCACGCCCCGAACCCGTCGCCGTCGGCATCGTCGGTGCCGACCCGCCCGTCGCAGTTGTAGTCCACGGCGAGCGCGCAGTCCTCTTCGGCGTTGGGATGAACCGACGCGTCACCGTCGTCGCAGTCGTCGCCGCGGGACACCGTGCCGGAGGGGGCGGTGCAGGCCATCCGACGGGTCCCCGGGTCCCCGTAGCCGTCGGCGTCGCCGTCGGTGAACCACGCGGCGGCGTCCACGGCCTCGTCGTCGACCCGGCCGTCGCAGTCCTCGTCCATGCCGTCGCAGCGCTCCGAGGCGCCGGGGAAGCGCAACGGGTCGGCGTCGTCGCAGTCCGTCGGCGCGGCGCTCTCGTCCCGGTGTGCGGCGCATCCCCACCTTGGCGCGCCCGCGCCGGCCCCGTCGCCGTCTTCGTCCAGGTACCACGCGGTGCCGCCCGAGGCGCCGTCTTCGTCGATGTCGCCGTCACAGTCATCGTCCAGGCCGGGCGGGGCGCAGCGCTCCAGCGCCTCGGGGTGGACCGCGGCGTCGGTGTCGTCGCAGTCCCCGCCCAGCTGGATCCAGGCCGGGCCCGGGTCGTCGCAGTCCGCGCGTACGGTCGCGGCGTCCCCCCAGCCGTCGCCGTCG
>JAYVAS010000345.1:0-13843 GCA_043750895.1 Pseudomonadota bacterium | reverse complement strand
GTGCGCGGGATCGGGGTCACCAAGGGGGGCTGGGACGGTGCAGGGTCAGGTTCGCCCGCACCGCCCCGCTCGGCGCTGCTCCCCACCCGGTCCGGTCGGTTCGCGTGGGACGTCGCGGTGGCGTCGGACGCCGCGTACGCCGACGATTACGCGGTGGACTACGTCGCGCGCGGAGTCGCCTGGCGGGAGTCTCGGGCGGTCGCGGAGTGGGGGCCGTTCCGGGTGCTTCAGGACGTGCCCAACGACGAGTCGGTGGGGACGCTCGTGGCGGGGCGGGCACGGTGGGAGTTCGGACGTCGTCGGGCGTACGCGGTGGCGCCTCGCGTCGAGGTCGCGGCGGTCGGGGGCGTCGCCGCAGGCGAGGGTACCGAGTCCGCGGAGAGTGGGCTGTCGCCGGGTGTGGTGGCGCTCGCCGGGATCGACTGGCGGGTCGCGGGGACGACCGCGGCGGGCGTGCTCCACGGCGAGCTGAGCGGTGACGCCGGAGTACAGGGCCTCCTCGCCGGGGATCCCTTCGCCCCCGGGCCCTACGTGCGGGCCGACGCCCGGTTGGACGTCCCGATGTGGGGCGAGCTCGCAGGCTGGAGGATTCAGGCCTGGGTCGGAGGGTTCGGATCCGTCGATGTGGGGGCCGCCCCGGCGTCCCCCGGCGAATCTTCCACCTACTCCTCGGGTGACGGCGGGGGGCTTGCGGCGCCGTTCCTCGGGGTCGACGGTTTCGCGCGGATCGTCGACCCGCCGCCGATGACCTACGCGGGTCCGTCGGTGCGCGCCGAGGCCATCGGGGACGGCGGGGTGATCCGGGGCGAAGCGGTGGCCGGGTGGTCCGAGGTCGGCTTCTCGCCTCGCGGCACCCTCACCGTGCGCACGGGTCCCCTCCAGACCGACCTCCGCGCCGATCGCCGGCTGCAGTCCGCGCAGCTGTCGGGGCACTTCGGGGTGGTGTCTCCGAGCGTCGGCGCGGTGCGGCTCGACGGTGATGTCGTGCTCTCCGCCGCGCCCGTCCCCGACGAACCGACTCCCCAGTCCGACTTGCTGCTCACCTGGGCCGACCTCGACGTGCACCCCGGTCGCCTGCGCGTGGGCGGCGGGCTCAGTTGGGACTTCGAGGGGGCGGGCTTCTCGGGGGCGATGGCCCGGCTCGGCTACGACGACGGCTGCAGCTCGGCGCTGCTCACGGCTGCGTTCAGCCCCGACCGGGCCGTGCCCACGGTGGGTCTGAAGGCCACCCTCCGGCGCTGAGGCGGTCGCGCCGCGCAGCCCACGGCGATAGGCGGCGCGGGTGACGATTCTCGGCCACGAGCGGGTGCGGGCGCGCCTCTGGCGGGCCGCGGACGACAACCGGCTCCACCATTGCCTGCTCTTCGAGGGCCCCGAAGGTGTCGGCAAGTCGCTCGTCGCGCGCGAGTTCGTGCTGTACGTCAACTGCGAGGCCGTCGAGCGGCCCTGTCGTGCGTGCCGGAGCTGTCGGATGCTGATGGCGGGCACCCACCCGGACCACGTGGTGGTCGGCCCCGACCCCGAGCGCGCCACGGCGGTGATCAGCGCCGGTCAGGCCCGCGCCGTGGTCGGCGCGCTGCAGCTCCAACGGCACAGCGCCCGCCGCCGCTTCGTGACCCTGGACCCGGCCGACATCCTCACCGAGGAAGCGGGGAACATCCTCCTCAAGACCCTCGAGGAGCCTCCCGAGGGCACGGGGTTCATCCTCGTCAGCGCCCGACCCGCCGCGTTGCTCCAGACGGTCCGTAGCCGGAGTCAACGGGTGCGCTTCGGGCCGGTCTCGGACGCCGCGATGGCGGCGTGGGGGGCTGAACACGAGATCGCGCCGGACGTCCTTCGGGCGGCGTTCGGCAGCCCGGGCCTCGCCCTGCGCCTCGCCGAAGGGGAGGCCGCGACGCGGGACGAGGTCGCGCTGGCGCTGCTCGACACCCTCGGTCAGCCGTTGATCCGCCTGCTCGCGTTCACCGAGGCGCAGAGCAAGCACAGCGACGGCACCGCCGAGCGCGCCCGTCTGGTGCTGGACGTGCTCGCCGAGCTCATGCGCGACGTGGCCCTCATCGGCGGGGGGCGCCCGGAGCGGCTGCTCCATCCCCAGCACGAAGCGCGCCTCCGGCGCTGGGCGCGCGGGCTCTGGCCGGACGGCCTGGGTCGTGTCGAGCGTGTGCTCGCCCTTGCCGGCGATCGGCGAGAGGTGAACGTCAACGGTCGCATCGTCCTCGAAGCCGTCTTGAGCGCGGTCAACCTCGAGCTCTCCCAGGTCCCCGCATGAGGCTCATCGACTCCCACTGCCACCTCGATCCGCGTGCCTTCGGGGACGATGCCGGCGTCGACGCCGCCATCGCGCGCGCCCACGCGGCCGGCGTCGAGACCATGGTCACCATCGGGTCGGGCTACGGCTTCGAGAGCGCGGTCCGCGCCCTCGCCGTGGTGGCCCGCCACCCCACCCTGCGCTGCAGCGCCGGGCTCCACCCGCATGACGCCAAGGAAGCGGATGACGGGCGGCTCGCCGAGTTGTACGCCCTCGCGCGCCGCCCCGAGGTGGTGGCGCTCGGGGAGATGGGGCTGGACTACCACTACGACTTCTCCCCCCGGGAGGAGCAGCGCGCGGCGTTCAACGCCCAGATGGAGGCGGCACGCCAGATCGGGAAGCCGATCATCATCCATGACCGGGAGTCCGACGGGGAGACGCTCCGTCTGCTCGACGAGGCCCGCGCCTGGGACGTGGGGGTGCTCTACCACTGCTACACCGGCGACGTGGCCTACATGGAGGCGATCGTGGCGCGGGGCGGGCACATCTCCATCCCAGGCATCGTCACCTTCAAGAACGCGGACACGACGCGGGCCGTCGCGGCGTCGGTGCCGGCCGACCGTCTCCACCTCGAGACGGACTCCCCGTTTCTCACCCCGGTGCCGCACCGGGGAAAGAAGAACGAGCCCGCCTACGTGGGCCTGGTGGCCGCGAAGGTGGCCGAGTTGCGCGGGACGCACGTCGCGTCCTTGGCGGACGCCTGCGCCGCCAACACCCTTCGGTTCTTCCGCTTCTGATCGTGCCCGCGGGCCCGGATCAGCCCTTGGTGGGGACGGCTTCGTTCGGCGCCGCAGCGTCGGCTTCCGGGGTGTGGACCGGGAACGCCGCGGTGGTGCCCTTGTTGTTCCGCACGCGCCGGTCGGCCTTGCCTGCGTTCTGCCGGCGGAGGTGACGGCGGTATTCGGTCTGTGCGGTGCTGGAAGCCATGGAACCCTCGGAGGTCGGCCTGCTAACGATGGCGGCCCAGGCCGTCAACGGTCTCGTGGGTCTTGTCGGCGGTCATCCGTTCGTGTACATGGCGGAAGTGACAAACTTCGGAGCGTACCCGGCGGTGTTGGTGGTCCTGGTGGGTGGGCTCGGCGGTTGCGCGCGGCTCGAATCCACTGACGCGCTCGTGTCCCCGGTGGTCGCGCAGGGGTTGTACCTCGGGATGGATCTGCCCGACGGCATCGACTTCGAAGGGACGGACATCCTCGCGTACAGCGCGGCGTGCAGCGTGTTCCTCGCCTACGTGTCCGATCCGGCCGAGCTGGCCGACTCGCCGGTAGCAGGCGCGGACGTCTCGTTCCGCTCCGAGGCCAACGGAAGGCTCGACCTCACCGAGTCGGGCGACGGCGAGTACATCGTGACCGCGGCCGAGGGGCTCGTCTACGAACAGGGGGACGTCTCGTCGGTCGCGCTCGACGTGTCCGGGGAGTCGGCGTCGATCGTGGTGAAGCCGCCGCAGGCCCCGGACTTCGACTTTCCGGCGGCCGTGACCAAGGGGGAGGCCTTCACGGTGGACCTCACCGGTCAGGGCTACGACAGCATTCTCGCCGCCGTCTACGACGTGGGTCGCAGCAAGGTCACCTGGACGAACCTCCCGGAAGGTGTCGAGGAGATCTACACCTACACCCATCCGGTCGAGCCGCTCGAGACGCTGGAGATCCCCGGGGACGCGTTCCCGGGTCACGGGAGCTACGTCGTCGGGGTGGCCGGCATGCGCCTGGCCGACCCCGAGGACTTTGTGAACGTCAACACGACTTTGTCGGCGTTCATGGCGGGTGAGCTGTCGCTCTACGTGACCATCATCCAGTGATGGTCAGCGGATGGTGATGCGTCCCGGCAGCATCGCTGCGACGCCGCCGTCCTCGAGCACGCGCGACAGCATGTACAACGCCGCGTACGAGTCCCGAAGCTCGGGCACGACGGCCAGTTCGACGGGTGCGCGCGTCTGCTGCAGGTCTTCCACGAGCTGCTCGACGAAGGTCCGGCGCTTGGGGAGGCGCTCGATGATGACCGAGTCGCCCTCGGGGATCTGGGCCAGGGTGCGCGCCGACGCGATGGCGACGTCCAGTCCGCCGAGTTCGTCCACGAGCCCACGCTCCTTGGCCTGCACGCCGGTCCAGACCCGGCCCTGCGCCACGGCGTGCACGCCCTCGTAGGGCATCTTCCGCCCTTCCGACACGCGGGTCACGAAGGTCTTGTAGAAGCCCTCGAGGAACTCGCGGAACTTCGCGCGCTCGGGGTCCGAGAAGTCGCTCGTGGACGAGAAGAGCGTGGCCATCTCGCCGCGCTTGTAGGTGTGCAGGGTGATGCCCACCTTCTCGTAGAGGCCGGAGATGTTCATCTTGCCGCCGAACACCCCGATCGAGCCGGTGAGCGTGCCCGGTTCGGCCACGATCTTGTCCGCGTTGGCCGCGATGTAGTACCCGCCGCTCGCGGCGTAGTCGCCCATCGAGACGACCACCGGCTTGCCCGACTCCTTGAGCCGGTTGATGCCGCGCCAGATGTTGTCGGACGCGAGACCGCTGCCGCCCGGGGAGTTCACCCGGAGCACCACGGCGGCCACGTCGTCGTCCTTGCGCACGTCTTCGAGGATCTCCAGGACCGTGAGGTCGCCGATCATCTGGCCGCCGAAGACCGGGCTCCCGGACTCCCCGGAGATGATCTGCCCTTCCGCGTAGACGACCGCGATCGTCTTGCCGGTGGCGAACGCGCTCCCGAGGCCCTTCGCGTGGTAGGCCTTGAGTCGCGTCCGCTCCTCGCCGGCCATCCCTTCCCGCACTTCGTCCCGGTACTTCAACCCGGTCACGACGCCCGCGGCCAGCGCCGCGTCCGGGGTCACGGGCGGGTTGTCGATGAACGCGCGTACCTGGTCGGGAGTCATGCCACGCGCCGTCGCGATCCCGCCCACGAACTGCTCGTAGAGGCTGTCCAACATGCCGTCCATCGCGAGCGCGGCCGCCTCGGAGGGGCCGGTGCGCTGGAGCGGCTCGACGGCGCTCTTGAAGTCCCCGACGTGCTCAAAATCGGCGTGTACGCCCAGCTTTTCGAAGATGCCCGTGTAGTATTCGCTGGTGACGTCGAAGCCGTTCACCAGGAACAGTCCGGCGGGCGCGAGGTACACCTCCTTGCAGGCGCTGGCGATGTAGTAGGCCTTGTTGTCGTACGCGTCGGCGTACGCGTAGCAGGGCTTCTCGCTCGCGGAGAACACGGCGATCGCGTCGTGCAGCTCTTGCGCCCCAGCCCAACCGCCACCGAAGCCGCCGACGTCGAGGTAGAGCCCCTTCACGGTCGTGTCGGTGGCCGCGCGGCGGATGTCCGCGGCGACCTCGGTGAGGATCAGCGGGAAGTCTGCGGGGTCCATCGCGAAGCCCACGTCTCCCGGGGCGTCGGGCAGATCCCCGTCCAGCTCGACCTCGAGGAACGCGTTGTTGACGACGACGCCGGTCTCGCCGCGCAGCCCCTCCTTGAGGAGGAAGTAGCCGCCCACGGACGCGCCGACGATGGTCAGCGCGCCCATGAGCCCGACGACCAGCACCAGTCGCGCGCCGCGTCCACGCCGCGGTGGCGGCGGGGGCGCGCCCCGGCGGGTGGGTTGGGGATCGGTCACTTCCGCGTCGTCGGACATTCGTCTGCCTTGGGATGCGGCAAGCTAAGCTCGGTAGCGGGTCGGGTCTATGGGTCGACCCAGCAACGCCGACGGCGGACATGGAGAAACCGGACGATCTGGGGGTGCAGGGCCTCGGGGGCGCGCGCCCCGGTGAGCGCGTCGAGGTGGCCCCAGCCGCCTTCGAGCCGTCGGAATGCGGCGCCGAGCGGGGCGACGACGGGCTCCGTGGACCCGGGAGGACAGGTGACGTCGGCGTCGGGCTCGATCACCAAGGACGGGAAGGGCCGCAGCGCGGCGACCACGTCGATCTGGCCCGTCGCGTCGGTGAGATGCCCCAGGTGCACCCAACGGGCCACCTGGCGCACGACCGCGCTGTGTAGATCGCCGGAGGCGTGGCGGAGTCGGGCCCGCGCGACCGCGCCCTCGGTGTCGGGCGACCCGAGGTCTTCTCCTCCGCCGATGAGCGGGATCAGCAGTTGTTGCGCCCGCCGGGTGGGGAGCACCCAGTTCGGGGGGAGCAGCGACGCGACCCGACCCGCTGTTCGCGCCGCCGACGCCGTCACGTCGAACCGCACCGAACCGCCCAGGGTGACGCTGGCGGCGAGCCCTTCGACGCCCACCAGCGCCATCCGCAGGTAGAGGAGCTGGGCGCCGAGGCCGTGCCCCACCCACATGCACCGCGCGTAGCCGCTGTGCGCCCGCACCGCGTCGAGCGCCGCGTCGACGTCGTGTACGGCGATGTCATCGGCCGAGAAGGGACGGGCACCGGACGGGGGGAGCGCGGAGCGATCGCCGCGGTGCTCCAGGAGGTAGACCGCGAAGCCCGCGGCGCAGAGCGCGCTCGCCAGACTGCGCGCCGGTTCGAGGGCGAAGTCCCGCCAGCTTCCGCCCAGGCCGTGCACGAGCAGGACCGGTTCGCCCGCGCCGCCCGCGCACGCCGGCAGCAGGTAGAGGGGAGCCCGCCAGCCGTCCTGGCTCTCGTAGTAGATACGGCGCGGCGCCGCCTCTCCGGTCGGCGCGAGGAACCGATCGGCGTGGCGCGGATGGGTGATGCGCCAACCCAGTGCCAACGCCGCGTCACCGATACGCTCGCCAAGTCCGGGGCCTAAGGGCTCCAGCCCTGGCCGCCGGAGGTCCGGCAGGTTCGGGGGGTGGGGAGCGCCGGCTTGGTTGGGCATCCGGGACAACGGGCTAGGAGAGGATGAGCAGGGAGAGCGGGGCGACAACTTCAACTTCGGCGCTGAACGCTCACCCGAACGTCCGGCCTGCGCCAGCTACAGAGCGGGTTGGCCCGTCCTACTTCGGCAACTTCAGCAAACGCAATTCCTGCTCATCCTCCGGGGTGCCGCAGCCAGCACGGTCCGAACGGACCAGCTCTTGCCACGTCAAGACCCTATGTACCACACTTGCTTAGGGATGCAAAGCGGCCGGGCGCAGAGGACGACTGACGACCGTCAGTTCTGCTTGATGACGACGTCGGCGCGGGCGACCACATCGTCGGCCCAGGCCTCCACGAAGCTCTTCCGACGCTCCATCAACATGCGGGCGCGCACCAGACCCCGGGCGCTCTCGTAGCCGGCAGGATCGGGCTCGACGCGGCTGGCGAGCTGCACGACGAAGACGTTGGCCCCGGCCGAGAAGGGGACGGGGAGGACGTCTCCGGGGCGCGCCGCCGGTAGCGCGTCGGCCAGCGCCGGCAGCTCACCCAGCGTCGGGATGGGCCCCCCCGCCAACGAGAAGGGCCCGGTGGCGTCGATCGATAGCCGCTTGGCTTCGGCGAGCTCGCGGGGCGGAGCGCCGGACGCCTTCCACGCTTCCACCAGCTTCGCGGCGTAGGCCTTCTGTACGTCGGCGACCTTGCCCTCTCGGAAGAACTGGACCGCGAGGTCCGACTTCGCCTCGTCGAACGAGATGGTCTTCGCCTCGTCCACCGCCTCGATGCGGATGAACTGGAAACCACGACCGGACTCGAACACCGGGGACACCTGGCCCACTGCGGTGGCGTCGGCGGCGCCCCGGACCACGGGATCGAGCTGATCGGCGGCGATCTGGCCGAGGCTCCCGCCCTGGGCGGCGGACAGGTCTTCGCTGCCCGACCGGGCGACCGCAGCGAAGTCCGCACCTGGAGCCGCGGCTTCGGCCCGGAGCGCCTCGGCGCGGGCGCGGGCGGCCACCTTGTCGATGTCCGCGGCGTCGGTGCGGATCAGGACGCTGGAGAGGGTGTAGCGCTTGGGCAGGTTGAACCTACGCTCGAACGCGTCGTCGTACCGCTTCTTGAGGGTGTCGCCTTGCTTGGCGAGGATGTCTTCCCGTTCGGCGTCGGTGACGGCGATGTCCTCGAGGAAGGCCGTGTCGGGGAGGCGGATGAAGGTGAGGTCGAGCTGGGTCTCCTGCTCGGTCCAGACCTTCTTGATCTCGGACTCACTGACGTCCACCGCGGTCAGGGCGAACTCGGTGAGCTTCCGGACCAACAGCTCCCGCCGGATCCCCGCCTCGAACCGGTCCGGATTGCTGCCCGTGTTCTTCAAGAACGTGCGGTAGGTGTGGTCGTCGAACTTTCCGTCCTTCTGGAAGTTCGGGCTCTTCACGAGCTCGCGCGCCACCTCGTCCACGGAGACGGCGATGCCGAGGCGCTCGGCTTCCTGCAGCAGCGCCTCCTGCCGGATCACGTACTGCAGCACGTCGGCCCGGAGCGCGGCGCGACCAGCATCGTCGAGGTTGTCGCGGTTGGCGCGCTCGGCGCCCCGGTAGATGCTGTTGAACTCCGAGTCGGTGATCGTGGAGCCGTTCACGGTGGCCACGGCGCCGGACCGCTCGTCGGACGCGCCTTGGACGCCCCAGACCACGAAGGCGGCGACGGTGACCCCGATGATGATTCGGATGGCGGTGGATTCGGTGCCCTTACGCAGGTTTTCGAGGACGGACATGCGGGCGGCGTCTAACCTGCGTTCGAGGCATGTCGAACCCCGGCAGCCCGGCAATCGTCGGGGAACGTCCGATCTCTTGCGCCGTCAACCCCTGGCGTGATATTCTCTTGCTTCCTTCCGGCTCCTCGTTCGTGCGAGCCACCCCTTCCCCCCTGGGGTCTCCGATGCTGCAGTCCGTCCTCGGTCTCTTTTCTCATGACATGGCCATCGATCTCGGGACGGCCAACTCGCTCGTCTATGTCAAGGGGCGTGGGGTGGTCTGCAACGAGCCATCGGTGGTCGCCGTCCACCACGACCGGAAGGGCAACAAGAACATCGTCGCCGTAGGCTCGGCGGCCAAGTCCATGCTCGGCCGGTGCCCGTCCGACATCCAGGCGATTCGGCCGCTCAAGGACGGCGTCATCGCCGATTTCGAGGTGACCGAGGCCATGCTCCGCCATTTCATCCAGCGGGTGAACGGTCGGCGCAACTTTCTCGCGCCGCGCATGGTCGTGTGCATTCCCTACGGCACCACCGAGGTGGAGAAGCGGGCGGTGCGAGAGTCGGCCGAGTCGGCTGGCGCGCGGGAAGTTCACCTGATCGAAGAGCCGATCGCGGCCGCCATCGGCGCGGACCTCCCCATCACCGAGCCGACGGGCAACATGATCGTCGACATCGGCGGAGGCACCACCGAGGTCGCGGTGATCTCGATGGCCGGCATCGTTTACAGCCGTTCCATCAAGATCGGCGGCGACCACATGGACGAGGCGATCACCCTCCATATGCGGCGGCGTCACGAGCTGCTCATCGGGCCGCGCACCGCGGAGGCGGTGAAGATCGCGCTCGGCAACGCCACAGGCGACGGTGCGGTCTACGAGATGCAGGTGAAGGGGCGTGACGTCATCCGCGGGTTCCCGCGGGTGGTGACGATTCACTCCGACGAAGTGCGCGAGGCGCTCGAAGAGCCCGTGGGCTTCATCGTCGACGCGGTCGTCGCCTCGCTGGAACGGACGCCTCCCGAGCTCCTCGGGGACATCGTCGATCGGGGCATCGTCATGACCGGCGGCGGCGCCCTGCTGCGTCGGCTGGATCAGGCGATCGCCCAGGCCACGGGCCTCCCGGTCATCATCGCTGACGACCCGCTGTCGTCGGTGGTCAAGGGCTCCGGTCGGGCGCTCGAAGAGATGGACCGCTACAACGTCATCACGTGACCTGCCCGCGGCGGCCCGGCCGGGAGGGCCCGGCGGGGCGGCGTGGCTCCCACGAACGGAGTCGGGCGCGAACGGACTCGGGTCCGATCAGGCGATGACGGACGAGACGAACTTGTCGAGGGCGGGCTTGGAGAGCGCGCCGACCTGACGGGCCTCCACCTTGCCGTTCTTGAACAGCAACAGGGTGGGGATGGACTGCACGCCGAACTGGTTCGGGGTGTTCTGGTTCGCGTCGATGTCGATCTTGCAGACCTTGATCTTGCCGACCTGGGCGTCCGCGAGCTGGTCGAGCAGGGGAGCGATGGCCTTGCAGGGGCCGCACCACACCGCCGTGAAGTCGAGGAGGACCGGGACGGTGCTCTCGAGGACTTCGCTGCTGAACTGGGCGTCGCTGATGTTCTTGACGTTCGGGCTGGCCATGTAGACTCCGGTTGGGTGTAGGGCCCCGTGACGAGGCGCCGAGCACCGGCGGGCTTATGATAAGCACGGCTGGCAGGCAACGACACCCGGTCGCTTGCTTTCCAGACGGTTGCCCAACGCGGAGCGATGATGGCGAAGATCCTGGCCGTGGACGACGACGCCCTCGCTCGGGCCGTGCTCGTGGACGCGCTCCGCGGCATGCACCACGAGGTCGTTCCGGCCAACGGAGGCCGGGACGCGCTCGCGCGCCTGGAGTCCGGGGGGTTCGAGCTGGTCATCACCGACGTCATGATGCCGGACATGGACGGCATCGAGCTCGCCCGCCTCGTGCTCGCGCGCGAGGGTGGACCCCCGGTGTTGTTGTCCAGCGGCGTCCGGGGCGCGGACGTCGCCGCCGAAGCGCGGACCAAGGGGGTGGAGGTCGCCGGCTTCGTGGCGAAGCCGCTCCGCACGGACGCCCTGGGGCGCGCCATCAGCCGGGCGATGGGCGCGGGCCGTGCCGTGCGCGAGGGGTGGTCGGCCGACGATCTCGGCCGGCGATTGGAGGCCCCGCTCGCGGAGCAGGCCCCGCACCAGCTGCTCTTCCTCCTGCACCGGGTCAACGGCAGCGGCACCATGGTGGTCCTTCACGGTGAGCGGGAGGTCCGCATCGTGGTTCGGAACGGTCGGATCGTGCACGTGGCCGGGGTCCCGCAGCTCCTGGGTGCGCTCGGCAGCGGCGTTTCCGAATCCGGCAGCGTCGCCGACGCGGTGGGGGAGGCGGTCAAGCAGGGTGTGTCGCCGGACGAGGCCCTCCGGGCCGTCGCCCAGCGCGTCGGGCGCTACCTCGCCTCGCTCGAGGGCGAGGGGACGGTCCGGTGGGAGCTCACCGCCGCGGCGCCGGCGGGGTCGATCCACCTGCCGACGTCGATCCCACGGTTGTTGTCGATGGGGCATCGTGATCATCGCCCCATCGAAGCGGTCCTGGCCTTCTGGTCCACCGCCGATCGGGTCCCGGTCCGCGTGGTGCCCCCGGAGGACTCGCCGGAGGCACGCTGGGGCCTGGACATGACCGCCCAGCGTGTGATCCGCGTGGCGTCACGGTATCGCACCGCCGGTGAGCTCATCGCCGCCGCGGTGGGCGATGACCCCGATCGTCGTCCCGAGGTCCTGCGAGCGGTCGACTTCCTGGCTTGGCTCGGGGTCGTCCAGCTACGGGACACCGGGGCCGATCATGCCATGGACGCCGGGGCGACGCCCGCGGTGCGGGACCAGTCCCGAGACGACGCCCTGCTCGCGACCCTGCGCGCCCGGTTCGCCGCGTGGGAAGGGCAGCCCCCGGTGTTGGTGCTCGGTCTCGGGGGGCGCCCGAAAGTTACGCTCGAGGAGCTGATCGGCGCGTGGCGGGACGCCGCGGCGGACGTCCACCCCGACCGGTTCGTCGGCGGGAACCCCGAGCTGGTGGCGGCCGCCGCGGCATGTTTCGAGTCACTGCACGCCGCCCACGCCGCTGCCACTGCCCCCGGTGGCCTCGACGCCGCCAACGGCTACCTCGACGCCGTCGCCAACGGGCGTCGGTACGTGTCCGAAGGCGACCGGATGTCGGCGAGGGTGGCCCTTCGCCGCGGGGAGACGCTGTTCCGCGCGCGGGACTGGAAGCAGGCGGACGCCTCGTTCATCGAGGCGGTGCGGCTGGACCCTGATACGTGGCCCAACCCGTTCTACCTCGCGTGGTGTGGTTGGCTGTCGCGGCGCATCTCCTCCGCCGAAGCCCTCCAGCAGCTGCGGAAGCTCACCCCGAAGTACCCCCGCCAGCTGGCCGAGGTGGACGTGGTGGTGGGCACCATCCTCAAGTTGGAGGGGAAGGAGGCGGAGTCCATGGCGGCGTTTCGGGCCGCGACCGAGAAGGATCCGACCAACCGGGACGCCCTCCGGGAACTGCGCCTCCAGGAGCGACGCGCCGTGCCGGTCGCGGCCCCGGGAAGCGGGCTGCTGGGCGCCCTTCGGCGGGCGCGTGGCGCCGCGCCGGCGCCCCCGGAGCCTGCCCCGCCGACGAAGAAACCCTGATCACCCGCCGCCGCAAACCCGGGTGCAAGCGCTGAAGTCGAGGGGCAGGTCGCAGGCCCCCTCGTAGACGGCGAGGCAGTCCGCGGCCGCCTGAGCATCCCAGGTTTCGCAGGCCTGGCCCTCGTCACGGAGGAGGTCGTCGGCAGCCTGGCGGAGGGAGGCGCGGCAGGCCTCTTCCGAGGCGTACCCCGCGTCGCCGAGGGTGCCGCAGGTTGCGTGCCGTTCACAAATGGCGTTGGCGCGGTCGAAGGCGAAGGTGGTGTCCACCGTCGCGCAGCCGATCCAGAGCCAGATCACCCGCAGATCTCGCGGGTGAGGTCCTTCGTGATGTTTTTCTGGTGGCTCTCGAGCGTCCCTCCGCCGATCTCCAGGAGCTTCGCGTCCCGGTACAGCCGTTCGATGGGGAACTCGGTGCAGTAGCCCGCCCCGCCGAGCACCTGCATGGCGGCGTCGGCCACCTCCTTGCCGACGGGGGCCGCGAACAGCTTGGCGGCGTCGCTTCCCAGGCGGGCGCGGCTGTCCGGACCGATCGACCGGGCCACCTGGTAGATCAGGCAACGTGCGGCCTCGGTCTTGGCATAGCTGTCGGCGATGTACCTCTGGATCTGGCCGAACTGGTTGATCGGCTTCTTGAACGCCACCCGCTCCTGGGCGTGACGCACCATGATGTCCAGGCACCGATCCGCGATGCCGAGGCTCATCGCGGCCAGCGTCAGCCGTTCGATCTCGAGGTTCCGCATCATGTGGACCAGCCCCTGCCCCTCGCCCCCGAGCACGTTCGCGGCCGGAACCTCGCAGTTCTCGAAGATGAGCTCCGACATCGTCGACGCGCGCATGCCCATCTTGTGGATGGGGTTCGAGCTTCGGAAGCCCGGGCAACTGCGGTCCACGACGAAGGAGGTGACGCGCCCGTCCACCTTCGCGTAGACCAGCGCGCAGTAGGCCTCGGGGCCGTTCGTGATGTAGGTCTTGGTGCCGTCGAGGACGAAGGTGTCCCCGTGGCGGACCGCCGTGGTGGTCATTCCCAGCACGTCGGTGCCGTAGCCCGGCTCGGTCATGCCCATCGCCGCCACCCATTCGCCCGAGAGGACCTTGGGAAGGTAGCGGGCCCGCTGTTCGGGGCTCGCGCAATGGTAGAAGTTGTTGACGAACAACATCGAGTGGGCGAGGTACGCCAGGCAGAAGCCTGGGTCATACTTGGATAGTTCGTGGTGGACGATGACCGCCGCCACCGCGTCCATCCCCGCGCCGCCGTCTTCGGCGGGGATGGTGATGCCGAGCAGGCCCAGCTCACCGAGCCGGGCGAAGAGGGGGAGGTTGAGGCTCTGCTCCCGGTCCTGCCGATCCGCCTGTGCCT
>JAYVAS010000344.1:0-4313 GCA_043750895.1 Pseudomonadota bacterium | reverse complement strand
ATCGAGAACGCCGTCGCGATCGATGTCGTGCGGGGCGAGGGCCTGCCCGAATCCGTCGCCTGGGTTCTCGCCCTGAACGATCGCCACGGAGTCGGCTGCCGGGTCGAGCGGTGTCCGGATTGGAGCCGAGAAGACGTACACCTTGCCAGGCGAAGTTGAGAAGTAGCCATTCCCCTTCATGCCGACCGCGATCTCCGCGTGCCCGTCGCCATCCGTGTCCCCAAGCGAGGCAAGAGCGCCGCCGGCCATGTCGTAGGCCATCTCACCCGCCACCGAGGCGGGGATGTCGTCCGAGAAATAACCGCCCGAAAGGGTTCCGCTGACGACGTAGGTCTTCCCGGCCCACTTTTCGAAAGCGCTGTCCTGCCAGGCGCCGATGAGAAGGTCTGGGAGACCGTCCTCGTCGAGGTCCGCGGCAGGAGCGACAATCTGCCCGAGATTCGCGGCGGGTTGCGACGAGGTCACCGTCAAGTCGGCATCGTCGACCGAGCGATCGCCCACGATCGGGCCGAGCATGAGGTATGCAGCCCCGCTCCCGCCCTGGAGGCCGGGCGCACCCACGGCCGCGTCCTCGACGCCGTCTCCATCCACGTCGCCCACGGACGCAAAACTGAATCCCACCCCATCCTGGGCCTCCGAGCCTGCGATCCGGGCGGATGCCTCCCCTCTTTCGAGGGCACCGTGCGGGTCGTTGAAGATCAGGATCTCGCCCGGAAGCATCGGGTAGGTTGAGAGGTTCGTAACTCCGACGCCGAGGTCCGGCGTCCCGTCCCCGTCCAGGTCACCGAGAGTGACCCCAGTTCCTGCACGTGCGCCCTCGTCGCCGAGGAAGAACGCGTCGGCGCGGAGATCGATCCGCGATTCTCCGCTCTGAGGTCCGTACGCGACGTAGACCGCACCGGACACGACATTCCCAGCGAACGGAGCCCCGATTGCAACGTCCTCGTACCCGTCGCCGTCAACGTCAACCCCCCCCGAGACCGATGTCCCCAGCGCGTCGAGGTAGCTGCTGTCGCCGGTAAAGCTCGCGACGGCGCTCGTGTCGAGTGGGCCACCGCCCTCGACGGCCGACACCGCGTAGACGTACCCATGGAGCGTCGAGCCTCCCTCGAACTGTCCGTCTGTGGGCGCGCCGACGATGAGTTCTTCACCGACCTCGCCGTCGACGTCGCCCGCCGCCATGGCGATCCCCGCCAGCGACTCCGTACCGCCGGTCCAGGTCCGCGCGCTCACCTTTGAAGCTTCAACAAACGCACCGGTCGTCCACGGTCCCGGGTCCTCCGTTCCCGAGTCTTCGGAGGACCCCGAGTCGAGGGACGCCGTCCCACTGTCATCCGTAGGCGTGTCTCGCCCCGCATCCGGTGGCCCCTTGCAGCCAAGGACGAGGAGGAGCGGGATTGCCCGCCCCCTCCTACACCTGATCACCGGTGGACGCCGTTCAAGTTGTCTTCGTTGTCCCACTCCGTCAGCAGGCCCAGCGCGTTCGCAGAATTCCGCAACTCTGTGGCCGGATAGCCGGCGCCCGTCCCGTTGCCGCTCGTGGTCCAGGACTGCGCGTTCGCTCCGTCCCAGATGTTGAGGATTTCGATCGACGAAAGTCCCTGGTCCGTGGAGAGGTCCCAGAGAAACCGCATCCAGTCGTACTGTGTCGCCCGGTTGTTCGACTGGCCAGTCGCCAGGCAGTAGTCCCCGAGGTACTTGGCGTAGTCGATGGGAGAACTCGAACCCGGGGGCCCGTACGGGCCCTGCTCGCAGCCGATGTAGACGGAGTCGTCCACGTAGGATCCGTCGAGGTCCCAGTCGATCGAGCTGCGATAGTAGTAGCACTCCGTGGACGAGGTGTCGTTGAACGTGATCTCCGCGTACCAATTCGCGAGACCTTCGTTCATTGCGGCAGCTTGGTATTCCTTGGTGTTGAAGAGGTGCGCGGCCCCCGTCCCGGTGTCGCAGCCGTCCATGGCCGCACTGTAGTTCGACGTGGTGGCACCCAGAGCGGAGCCGTTTGCGTAGAACGCCACCTCGTGTCCCATCTCGTGGACAACGATGTACTTGTAGGTGTCGTTCTGGATGTAGATGAACGGCGATCCGCCGTTTTCCTGGAAGGAATTTCCGACGCTCGTACCGGTCCTGAATTCGTACGTCTTTCCCGTCATCCCGCCACTGCGATAGTGGTTGGCCCACCCGGCGGCGGCCGCCACGTTCCAAGCCTCGTGAAGGGCCGTCGTGATCTGCTTCGTCTCGCCGCCGCCCGGGGGCGAGTAGGCGCTGAGCACGGTACCCGCCCAGACGTTGCCGGTGGCGCTGTTTCTGACGACGACGTAGTTCGTGCCGTCGACGTTGGCGTCGGCGACGATCTTCACGGTGTAGGTGAGCGCGGTGTCGAGCGTCATCCCCGCGGTGCAGTTGTCGTTGGCTCCGCTCGTGGCGTAGTTGTTGAACACCTCGACGCCGTCGCTGTTGCGGATCACCTTGACCCGCGCGCCACGCGCGAGCTTGTCCGTGTTCGACGGGAAGTAGTCATCGCCGACGGACGCGCTCGCGTCCGTGTAGTTCACCCCGTAGTTCGCACAGAACGTCACCGAGACGCTTGAGGCGTGGGCCGCGCTTACGAGCGAGAGCAGAGCGAGGAGAGAGTTCATCGGGTCACCATGTCAGCGGGGGTGTTGCCAGTAGAGTCCTCGCCGTCCGTCGGGAAAGGGTCCACGACTCCGAATACGCCGAGCGGCGCCTCCGCGGTCGCGTCCTCGCGGTCGAGGATCGTCGGTGCGGCGTCGGGGCCGCCCGACCAGACGATGCGAGCCGCCTCGGGACGCAGCGCGTCGACGCGAAAGTCCCCATCGTACAGCGCTACCTGGATGGCGAGATCCGCGAGCGCGTCGATCTGAGCATCGCTGACGAACGCATCCGCTGGGACGTTCACGTCGATCACCAGGAGCTCCAGGTCATCGGCGAAGTAGGGACCCTCGCGCCACTCGACGTCCTTGTCGCCGATGCGCACCCGCCCTTCGACCCAGTACTCGATTGCCAGATCGGCCAGCGGCTCGATCTCCACCCTCGGCTCGATTGTAAAGTACTGGTCCCGGCTCCAGCTCACGCCCCACGGGTGGAAGGTGAGGGTGTCGTCGGGGGGCGTATCTCCCGGCTCGTCCGCCGTAGCCGCGGTGGCGAACGCCGTGAGCACGAGCACTGCGCACAAGGTCAACGCCCGCGGAGCAAGCATCGACTTTCTCCGATTGCTCCACCCCTCCGGTTGGTTTGAAGGGCGTCGCCGTACCGAGACTTCCTTTCCCATCTTTCCCTCCGAGTTGCAGTATCGTCACGCGACCGGAGCGAATCCCCGGAGCGAATCCCCGGAGCGAATTCCCGATAACACGGCCGGATCTGCCGTCGACCGATTCGGAAAATCACCTCAAGCTGGGCCGGGCACCGAACGCGGTGGAAGAGATACGAAGCGTCCTGAAAGCGACCGAGCCCAGGGAGGAACGGGCGCGCGCCGCGGAACTTCCTCGAGCTCCTCGCAAGGGAGGCCGTGTGCCCCCGCGATCACCCGGACTCTCCGGCGGGCCTCCGAGGCGTAGCCGCTCCCGTTCGGCGGCGTACGGGCGCCGGAATGGGAGGGGCACCGGCGGGGCAGCTTCGGATCTTCTGGGCGTTTCCCCGATCCTCGGAGAGCTTCCGCGGGTGGCCCTCGATGGGCCTGATCGCGAGGAAAGCGGCGCATTTTGAGGAAGCGTGGGTTCGACGGCGTAAAAGACCTCCGTCACCGTCCGTTGACCTCCGTCGGGGCGGCGGCGTCAAGCCCAAGATCGTTGACTTCGTGAACGTGGTGTCGGCCGCCGTGTCGCTCAACGCGTCGGTTCTCAGCTAGCCTGAGGCCTGTGGTCCCACGGCTGCGCGAGGCGAGCTGACCGGCCGGGCCTCCGCCACCAACCCCAGCGCCAGCGACGGCACCACTTGACGTCCTTGCCCAGCTCCGTCGCGTGGTGGGCGGCCTGGCCCCGCTTCGGACCTGATGGTGGACCTCGAGCGTCAACGAGAGGGCGCGCGCCGGCCTCCGCCCGGACACGGACTCGGGAGTCGCCTCGGGCGAGGAGGTCCGGGACGGCGCCGTAGCGTCGAGCGCCCCGGATCGTACGTTCGTGCGCTCGACCGGGCCGCATACGCATCCGGTGGGCGGTCCAAGCTGTCCGCCACGGCCGCCTCCAACGCCGCGGTCAGCTCGACCGTCCACCGGCAACTCCACGCAGCGGCCCGTATCTTGGACGAAAGGATAGGCGTCCGCCATGTTCCTTCTGTTGTCCTTCGCGTGTTCC
>JAYVAS010000343.1:0-5590 GCA_043750895.1 Pseudomonadota bacterium | reverse complement strand
GAGAAGTACGTGGTGACCGTGTCGAACTGGCTCGCCGAACGGGGCGCCCGGGTCACCGTCGCCGCCGAGCCGGGCGGGGAGCTGATCGGGGCGCTCAGGCCCGACGTGCGCTTCGTGCCCACCGAGCTGGGACGGGTCCGGACCGACCTGCCCCGAATGGCGCGCCGGATCCGCACCCTGGTGCGAGAGGAGCGGCCCGCCGTGATCGTCACCCACTCGCTCGCGGTCACCTGGGTGGCGCGGCTGGCGGTGGTGGGCGCCCGGATCCCCATCGTCAACGTCGCCCATGGGTGGCCGGAGGCCCGCTACCGGACGGTGGCGCCGCTGATGCGGGCCGCCGACCGGGTGGTGGCCGTGTCGCCCGAGGTGCAGGCGAGGCTGGTCGCGTCTGGGACCGACCCGGAGCGCGTGGTGGTGGTGCACAACGGGGTGGACTGTCGGCCCCTGGGGCGGAGGGAGGGGGCCGCACGCGCGGCCGCACGCCACGCGTTGGGCGCCGGTCCCGCGCACCTGTTGGTGGTGAGCCTGGGCCGCCTGGAGGACCAGAAGGCCCACCAGCACGTGATCGCGGTTGCCGCCGCCCTCAAGGAGACCCGGCCCGAGCTGCGCTACGCCATCGTGGGCGAGGGAGACCGGGCCGCCGAGCTGGCGGCGTTGGCCGAGTCCGCGGGGGTCGCCGGGCTCGTTCGCCTGACCGGCCTGCGGGCGGACGTCCCCGAGCTCCTCGGCTCGGCGGACATCTACCTCAACTGCTCGAACTGGGAGGGGATGCCGCTCTCCACCATCGAAGGGATGGCGTCCGGCCTCCCGGTCGTCGCCACCCGCACCGAGGGGTCGGGTCAGCTCCTCGACGAGGCCTGCGGCATCGTGGTCCCCATCGGCGACGTGGCGGCGATGGCCCACGCCATCGACCGGCTCGCCGCGGACGCCCCGCTCCGGGCGCGGATGGGCGCCGCGGGATCCGCGCGCGCCCGGGCGCAGTTCAGCCACGACCGCATGGCCACCGAGCTGGAGCGGGTGCTGCGGGGGGGGTGAAGATACGCCCCCGGACAGCGCCCGGCCGCACCGTTCGCCCCACCGGCCCGAACAGCCGCGTACGGGACCGGAAAGGCGACCGGGGAGATCGTCATCTGGTCAGTAGTACACGGGGTAGTCGCCGCCCACGTACCAACGAAAAACACCGTCCCGAACGTCGACGTGGGTACTCCCGTCGTACACGTAGTTCCACCTGGCCGGAAGCCACTCCTCGCGAAAGTATGTCCAGATGACCTGCCGGCGGGGGCGCACGTCCTCGGCCGGCCCATAGGCGGTGTATCCGTAGTATTCGGGCTCGTAATACTCGTGCTCACGGTACTCGATATAAGCATCGGCGTACGCCTGCTCCTCGACGAGTTTGCAGTTTCCGTTCCAACCAATGCCGGTACCGTCCAACGCGAACGCCCACTCGCAATCAGGACACCCGCCGGGCGCCGGCCCGAGGTACGTGTACTCTTCGACCAACTCGCAGATCAGATCGCCCACGCCATTCCGCCATCTCAGGCCGACTTTTCCAGACACGAAGGCGCCCTCCTCCACGGTGACCTCCCACTCGTGCCATTCGTAGGCGACCCCTACGGGGTCGGCATCGGAGTCCGTGTCGGTGTCCGTGTCGGTGTCGGTGTCGGTGTCCGTATCGGCATCGGTGTCCGTGTCGACCACTGGCGTCGAGTCCTTCGCCGCAGGGGTCCCCAAACAAGAGAGGAGGAACAGGGTGAACATCGGCTACCCGATCACGCCGGAGGCGTAGCGAAGGGTGAGGGTGATGGCATCCAGCCAAACGAGGTGCAATTGGCCACCGCCGGTGCAGAAGCCGGGAAAGAGGGAGCTCGCCAAGGCGACCTCACCCGTTCCGGGCACCTCGAAGTACCCGGCGTCGGATGGCACCGCCCACCGAGGAGACCCGACCGATCCGGAGACGTACGCGCCGTTCTGCGTGAGGTCGTTCAGCGGGTCCTGCCGCCCCTCCCACACCCCGATCACGCGACAGTCGTCATGCTCGAGGTGGGCGAAGAGGTGGTACTCGACCCCGGTCGGTGAGAGTGCGGGTGCCAAGGCCCCACTCATCGTCCACGACAGGGTCCGGCTGCCTCGCTCCGAGACACGGATCTCGGGAAACCGGCTGGTGAGGTCGTTCCTCCAATACCCCACCAAACTCCGCCCATCCGGCAGCGCCAGCGCGCACGGATCCGACGCGTTGGTGTTCTCCGCGGGCGCCCCCGCGACCGTGACCCGCGGCATCCGCGCCCACGGGATGCGGTCCAGCGGCCCGCGCGTCATCGCCATCACCCCCTTGTAGGGCGCTCCCCGGGCCGCGCCCTGCTGCACCGTTCGCCACGCGAGCACCAGCCGACCGTCGCTCGCCGAGAGGGAGGCCATGTCCTTCGAACGCGGCAACATCGGCGTTCCATCCGCGGCGTCCACCAGCTCGGGCCGGCTGCTCACCGGCCGCGTCGGGTCGATCTCCCAAAGGTAGATGTTGGTGTTGGCGCGCAGGATGGCGCCCGGTTCGTTGGCGTGGAACGCGATGCGCAGCCGAGGACCCACGGTGTCCCAGACGACCGACGGCAGACCACAGTACTCCTCGCGCACCGTCTGGCCGAGCAGGCTCCAGGTCTCCCGGCCGCGCGCCCACTGGAGCCGAAGCGCCACGATACGCCGGTTGGAGTTGGTGGCACGCTCGGCCGCGATGTAGAAGTCCGTCCCGTCGGTGGCGATGGACGGATTACGAAGCTCCTCACCACCGGTATCCAGCCCGAACAGCCGCGCGTAGGGGAGGCTCCCCGGCTCGAACTGGATCGTGCTCCACGTCTTCGTGGTGGGGCTGAGCAGGTGCAGCGACAGCCCCTTGGCACCCGTGGCGCCGCGCGCGGCATACACGGCGGCGACCACCCCGTCGGAGTCACGGTGGACCACCCACCGCGCGTTCTGAAAGGCGCAGTCGAAGTCGGTGAGTCGGGCAAAGCTGGCGAGCGACGTGGATGCCGACCAGGTGACCCCGCCCGGACCGTTGCCGCAGGGACTGAGTCCCGGGCCGCCGCCCCAGCCATGGCCCCCACCGGCGAGCGGATCGCGCCCCGGCGCGATGCCTCCCACCCTTCGCCCGCGGGCCACCATCCCCGGTCGGAGCGGCGGGATCGAGAGCGGCTGGCGTCCGCGCGGGGTGCCCGTACCCGGGCTGATCGAGATCACCCCCGCCTGCCGGGGCGTAGACGCGCACGGGCACCCGCCCGCCGCATCCGCGTTGACGATGCCCGCGCCGCCCATGTCAGTTGTTCCGCGCCATGCCGCGCACGTTGAACATCGCCGACGTGGCCGTGGCCAGTGTGGTCTTCCACCGGACGTACCGGAGCAGCCCGGTGATGTTCTTCTTCTCCTGGAAGTTGACCGCGCTGGAGGCCGAGAACAAGCCCGCGGTCACCCAGCCGTCTTCGCTGTCCATCGACATCCCGGTGATGACCTCCACGGTGAGGCTTCCGGGCGTTCCCTCGAACCCGTTGATCCACAGCAGGAGATCGAGCTGGTCGTACGCCCCGACATCCACCGCCTGCCAGAGCCCCTGTTTGGTGCTGCCCGTAAGGACCCGCACCACCCCTTCCGTCAACCACAGTTCCGAAGCCATCGTACACGCCCCATAGCTTGATGAAGAGCGCCCGATGAAGAGCGCCCGATGAAGAGCGCCCGATGAAGAGCGCCCGATGAAGAGCGCCCGATGAACGGTACCACCGTCTGCTGGACCCGCGTCCGATTTCTTCGACTTTCTCGCCGATCCAGCCATGGAGCGGACCGCCCGGGACTCAGCCCTGGGCTCGGCGGACATCTACCTCAACTGCTCCAACTGGGAGGGGATGCCGCTCTCCACCATCGAAGGGATGGCGTCCGGCCTCCCGGTCGTCGCCACCCGCACCGAGGGCTCGGGTCAGCTGCTCGACGACGCCTGCGGCATCGTGGTCCCCATCGGCGACGCGGCGGCGATCGCCCACGCCACCGACCGCCTCGCCGGGGACGCCCCGCTCCGGGCGCGGATGGGCGCCGCGGGAGTGGGGGCTAGTTCCTCCGTGGACGAGACAGTCCCCCCCCGGGACAGTCCAGATCCCGCGCCCAGGCCGCTCGGATTTCTTCGTGGAGCCCCTCCTGAAGGCCTTCACACACCCTGGCGAGCGTCGGGTCGTGCTCCGCCAGTTCAAGGCACCGCGCGACCGACTCGGATTGGCGGGAGAGCGTCGCGCAGTCGGCGGGCCCACCGTCGACCCCCTCCTGACCGTCGCCCTCCTGCGCCAGATCCCCTGGGGCTTCGTCACCGTGTGGGGTGCCCGAGATCCCCCGATCTCCGGCGCCGGGGTTCGGCCGGGACTGACGGCAGGTCACCAACGCGGCAGCGGTGAGAAACGCGACGACCGCCAGCCCCTGAACCAGTCCCCGGAGGTCGAGCCGATGACCCCGCTCGATGTCGACATCGATGTCCATGTCCATGTCTATGTCTATGTCTAAGCCGGCCCGGTTCCCCTCATCCGGCGCTTCGCGCCACCTTCTCCCGAAGGGAGAAGGAATGAGCACCGGCGCTTCGCGCCACCTCTTCCCGACGGGAGAAGGGAGGGCACCGACCCCCCTCACCCCACCCGCACCCCCACCCCCCCGTCCAGGTTCGACCCCGTCACCCACCCCCGGAACGGCCCGGCGCCCACGTCCGCGCGCATGCGCACCTGCCGGGGCGCGCTCGGCGTGACATGGAAGTAGTTGTCTTCGGGGGTGTAGCCCGGGGCTGAGAGCACCACCGTCTGCACGAACGCCGTCGCCGTCAGCGTGACCACCACCCCGCCGTCGGCGGGCTCGGCGACGACCGCGAGGTGCGCCGTTTCGACGAGCGGGAGCCCGTGGCCCTGCGGGAACCAGGCGTCCTCGGCGATCACCGCGCCGTCCCCGTCGCGCAGCCGCGCCACGACGACGTCATGCCCGGGCGGCCCGAAGCGGTAGGACCCCGTCAGGTCGGTGAAGCGCCCGAGCAGCGCGTCGCCGCTGAAGGTGCGCGCGGCGTAGGGCGCCAACGCCACCGGTGCGCGCGCCGTGTCCACCACCCGGCGCCCCTTGAGGAGCACGATCTCCACGGTGCCGTCGAGGGCGTCGCCGCGCTCGTTGAACACGTGGAGGCCCAAGCCGTCCAGCCCCTCGTCGGTGATCAGCACCGTCCGCGCCGCCCACGCGCGCCGGAGGTACCACCACGCCGCCTTGGGTCGATTGGTGCTGTCGACGACCCCCCACCCCGCCCCGGGACGCAGATCCTTCCAGAACCAAATCAGCGCCCCGCCACACCCGCTCCCCGGACGGCGCCATTCGGCGTACACCCGCGTCATCACCTCACCCGTCACCGCGCGCGACAGCGCCCAATAGCGCGCCAGATCGGTGCTCCGCAGCGCCACCGGGTCGACCCCATAGAGCGCGCGCAGGTAGTGGTCCCGCACGTCCTCGAAGTCCCAGCCGGCGCCTCCATCGCGGGGCACCCCGGCCTTCCAGGCTGGATGGTGGGGCGCGACCGTCTCGCCAAACGCGGCGTCCA
>JAYVAS010000342.1:0-16226 GCA_043750895.1 Pseudomonadota bacterium | reverse complement strand
ACCACTTCCTGGCTGGTGTCGGGGATCTCGACCTCGGAGGGCAACAGGGAGGGGATGACCCCGGCGATGGCATCGAAGCCGTCGGGGGTGATGTCCACGTAGAGCGCGGGATCGATGGCGCCCTCGCTGACGTCCTGGGCCGAAGCAGGCGCGGACGCGAGGAACAGGCCGAGGACGAAGGTCACGAAGCGCTCCGAGTCTCGCGCACTATACGTGGTGCGGCGGGGCTGCGGCAAGCGGCGGCTGCGCGATCACAGCGTCCTTTTGACGTTCCCGTGCTCGTCGCGCTCAGGGCCGGGCGGTCGCGCGGGGGCGTCGGCCGGGGGTGACGCGGGGTCGGCCGGGGCGGGGCGTGCGGTTGGCCAGGGGGAGGCACGCGGGGCGGGGGCGGCGGGTGGAGTGGGGGTGGTGGGGTCGGCGGCGTCCGGATCGGTCGGGTCGGGCTCGGTCCACTTCTTCACTTCGGTGGACACGATGCCCTTGGCGAGGTTGGTGAGGCGGCGGAAGGTGGACATGGGGGTAGTTTGGCACGAAATGAGCACACCGCACCTGTCCGACCCTGGACCAAGCCGCACCCCACTCTCCCCAAAACGTTTGAACCCGGGCCCCCGCTCTCGCGAAAACCCGGGTTCTACGGTGGTTGCGGGGGCAGGATTTGAACCTACGACCTTCGGGTTATGAGCCCGACGAGCTACCTGGCTGCTCCACCCCGCGGTGGGAGCCCCCTGTTAACGCGGGCCTTCTTCCCGTCAAGACGCTTTGCGAGCCATTCGGGGTCCGCCTTCGCATAGCCGACCTTGCTCGCGCGGGACTTCTTGCCCGCGGAGGCGGCGTGCACCCCGGCGCCCATGTCGCGCAGGCGGTTGACCTCCTCGGCGGTGAGCGGCCGGAAGCTGCCGATGGGCAGCTCGCGCACCGAGATGGTGGCGAAGGACTCCCGGCGCAGCTTGGACACGGGGTGACCGACCGCGGCCAACATCCGGCGGACGAGCCGGTTCTTGCCCTCGGTGATGGTGAGCTCCACCCAGGCGTTCTCCTTGTCGGTGGTGTCGAGCACGCGCATCTTGCAGGGCGCCGTCTTGCCGTCCTCGAGCTGGATGCCGGCCTCGATGCGGCCGATGGTCTTCTCGCTCGGGCACCGGTAGACCTTGGCGATATAGCGCTTCGGGACCTCCTTGCTGGGGTGCGTGAGCGCGTAGGCCAGGTCGCCGTCGTTGGTGAGCAGCAGCGCGCCTTCGGTGTTGAAGTCGAGGCGGCCCACGGTCTCGATGCGCTCGGGCAGGTTGCCCAGCAGCTCCAGCACCGAGCGGCGCCCCTTGGGGTCGTTGCGGCCGGTGATGTAGCCCTTGGGCTTGTTGAGCACGAGGTAGACCTTGCCCGGCTGGCGCGGGAGTCCCTTGCCGTCGATCTTGATGTGGTCCCGGCGCGGGTTGGTGGGGTGCCCGGGGTGGGTGGCGACGACGCCGTTCACCATCACGCGCCCGGCCTCGATCATGGCCTCGGCCTCCCGGCGACTGGCCACGCCTCGCGCCGCCAGCACCTTGGCGAGTCGCTCCCTTCCTTCTTCGTCCATCATCCGCTCCGAACGCGCCCCCGCTAACCCGAACGGGACACCGGGACCGACATCTCCCGCTGCGCGGTCCAAGGCGCGACGTGCGGCCGGGGCCCCGCTACCGGGGATCACTCCTCCGGAAGCTCGGCCATCATCTCGTTGAGGATGCGGAGATCCTCGCGGGCCTGGTCGAAGGGCACCACGGTGCCTTCGTTGCCGGACTCGAGCGCCCGCATGTCGCGCAGGGTGGGCAGGTCGGCCAGGCTCCGCAGCCCGAACAGCTCCAGAAACGCGCTGGTCGTGCCCCAGAGGATGGGCTTCCCGGGCTCCTCGGAGCGGCCCATGGTCTTGACCAGGCCGCGCTCGCCCAACATCCGCAGCACCGGCCCGCACTCGACGCCCCGGATGTCGTCGACCACGCCCTTGGACACCGGCTGTCGGAACGCGATGATCGCGAGCGTCTCGAGCGCCGCCCGAGACAGACGCGCCGGCTTGCCCCCGCGAATCGCCGCCACCCACGACGCCATCCGCGGCTCGGTGCGGAGCTGCCACCCGTCGGCGACGGGCACGAGGCGGATGCCCGAGCCCCCGCGGGCGAACCGCTCCCGCACCGCCAGGAGCCCGCCCTCGATGACGTCCAGATCGACCCGGAGCGCGACCGCGAGCTGATCGGCGGTCAGCACCGTCCCGGCCGCGAAGAGGCAGGCCTCGATGGCAGGCAGCAGCTGATCCGGGGGGACCGGCGCGTCGGGGTCGTGGGCGTCTGCCCGCGCCGCGCTGGGCGGAAGCCGCACGACGTTGTTCTCGTCGGACTCCTCGGTCAGGTCGGGATCGACCGGCTTACCGGTGTCGTCGCTCACAGCTCCTCCGGAAGCGCGCCGAGGTCCGCCTCCTGGGCTCGGACGCGGCCGAGCAGGCGAATGGCCCCGAGGTGCATCTGCTGGGTGAGATCGAGCAGGCGCAGACGGGCCATCTCGAGCACCGAGAGGAAGGTGTAGACCCGGCCCGCCTTGGAG
The DNA here is from genome assembly GCA_043750895.1 of Pseudomonadota bacterium. GTDB lineage: Bacteria > Myxococcota_A > UBA796 > UBA796 > SXON01 > JAYVAS01. The sequence goes on along the minus strand of JAYVAS010000342.1, from coordinate 13,658 downwards.
GACCGCTCGACGAACAGCTCGGCGAGTCCGTGCTCGACCCCGTCGTCCAGCCGGGACAGGATCCAGCGCGCCGTCTCGGCCAGCGACATCGTCTCCCGGTGGACCTCGTGTACCGCCGCCGGCTTGGCGCGGGCCGTCTCCAGCTCGTAGTAGAGGCGGAGCAGGCCCAGGGCGTCCACCGTGGGGTCGACGGGCTGCTCGTCCGGCGACGCGGGCTCGGCGGGATGCGCGTAGACGTCGCGATCGAGGCGGGCGCGCCGTCCGAGATCCTCTGCCGCGGCGCGGTAGCGCTCGTATTCGAGCAGGCGCCGCGTGAGCCGCTCCTTCGGATCCTCCTCGTCCTCCGGATCCCCCCCATCTGCCGGCGCGACCCGCGGCAGCAGCTCCCGGACCTTGAGCTGGCACAACGTCGCGGCCAGCACGAGGTAGTCGCCCGCGGCGTCCACGTCGATGTCGGCCTCTTTGAGCGCGGCCAGGTAGGCGGTGCAGATGGGCGCGATGGGGACGTTGCGTACGTCCAGGCCTTCGCGGCGGACGAGCATCAACAACAGGTCGAGCGGACCGTCGTATGCCCCGATGTGTACCGGAGGCGCCGAGCGTTGGACGACCTCGTCGGGGAGACGAGGAGCAAGCGCGAGCATGGGGATTTCGAGGCGGGAGGAGCGGAGGGCGGAGAGCCCGCCGCGGGGGGACGTGGCCACCGTGGGGCACGGGGGCGCGGAGGAAGTCGAGCCTACCTGTTCGTAGTGCTCTTGACAAGGCCTCGGCCCGCGATAGCTGCGCGGGTCATTTTGGAGACCGACCGTGGCTCATCACAAGGATGCCATCAAGCGAATTCGCACCAGCGGCGAGGCCCGCAAGCGGAATCGTGCGTACCGCACGCGGATGCGGAGTGAGATCAAGGAAGTGCGCGCGCAGATCGAGACCGGCAACGCCGAAGGGGCCGCCGCGGCGCTCCCCGAAGCCGTGTCGATCCTTCACAAGCTCGCGCACAAGGGCGTGATTCACCGCCGCAACGCGGCTCGCCGCGTGGCCCGTCTGGCCAAGGCTGTGAACGCGCTGAAGAAGCCCTAGGGTTCTTCTCAGTCCAACAAAGTCCCCCGCACCCCGCGGGGCTTTGTTGTTTTTGACGCGCGGAGCGGCTGTCAGCCCGCCAGCCGATCCACGAGCCGCAAGAGCCACGCCTCCATCTGACGGCGATCGCCCGTCCGCGAGGAGTTCATCGCGTGGTTCAACGCGGCGAGCTCCTCCAGCACCGCCGAGGGCGACAGGGGGCGGCGCGCGAGCAGGTCCCGCACCGCGCGCAGCTTCTGCGGAGGCATACGCACCCCGGCCTCGCGCTCGGGGATCCCGCGCCGACTCGCATCCTGCAGGGCGAGCACCTGCCGGAGCTGCCAGGCGATGTTCGCGAGCAGCTTGTGCGGCGCCTCGCCGTCCTCGAGGAGCTGGTGCAGCACCGCCAGCGCGGCGGCGCGATCGCGCCCGACCAGCGCGTCGGTCAGGGCCCACACCTCGGTCTCGGCGGTGGAGACGCAGACCTCTTCCACCACCGCCGCGGTGATCACGCCCCCCTCCCCCACGAACCCGGCGCACTTCTCCACGCCGGTGTGCAGCAGTGCGAGCTCTCCGCCGGTGTACTGGGCGACGAGCCGCGCCGCGGCCGGCTCGATGCGCGCGCCGAAGGTGGTGGCGGTCCGGGTCGCGAAGGCCACGAAGTCGACCTCGCCGCTGTCCATCTTGGCGACCAGCCCGGTCTTCTTGGCGGCGTTCACGATGCGCAGGCCGCGGTCCACGCCACCGCTGGCCGCCGGGAACTTCTCGCCCAGGATCACCAGCACCGTCGATGGCACCGGCGCCGTGACGTAGGCCAGGAGGGCCTCGAGGAACGACACCGGCGCCTCGTCCACCTGCCGGACCACGACCAGCCGCCGATCCGCCATCATGGGGACGGTGCGCGCCGCCCCGAGAAACCCGCCACCCCGCTCCTCGGCCGCGACGAAGGTGGCGTCGTTGAACGCGGCCAGCGGCCCGGCGACCACCGTGCCGCGGATCAGATCGAGCGCCTCCCGGGCTAGGAAGTGGTCGCCGCCGACCAGCACGTAGACGGGCAGCGGCGCAGTGAGGCTGGCGCGGATCGCCTCCAACGCGCTCATTGCACGCTCACCCAGGCGGACAGCTCGTCGGCGACCTCGCGCGCGAGCGTGGCGAACACCCGGGCCCGGAGCTCGGGAACCGCCGCCGCCACCCCGGGGTCGACCACCGACTGTTGCGCCCAGGCATCGCGCACCTGCGCTCCGGCGGTGATCCGGACCTGCAGTCGGGCGTCGTAGAGCAGCGTGGTCCCGGACCGGCGGGACGGCAGCCAATCCGCGGCGCGGACCTCCACGCGGAGCGCCGGCGCCGCCGGGTCCAGGGCGCCGCGGGCCGACAGTCCGTCGAGCAGGGCGGCCCGGACCGCGTCCCCCACCCCGGGCTCGGCGACCGCCGCCACCACCTCGGGGACCGACCATCGATGGGCGGCCGGCGCGACGCCGAAGTGGAGGGAGCACGCCAGGAGGAGGAGCGACACGGCGACAAGGTGACGGATGGGCACCCACCCGTCAAGGGACCACCTCTCCCGCCTCCCGCGTCCGCGCCGCGGAGGGTCGATGTCGTGGTTCGGATTTGACGCGTCCAGCTGCGCGGGAGAGAAGGAGAAACTCCCCGGACCGAGAGATGCTGTTCGCCCTCCTGAGCACCGCCGCGCTCGCGCAGGACCCCACCACCCCCGCCCCGACCGTGCCGGCTCCGACCTCCCCGCCGCCGACCGAAACGGCGGTGTCGACCAAGAAGCGGGCCTACCTCATGGAGGTCAACTTCCGCGGCCGGTACCTGTTCCTGCCTGACTCGGTGCTGGACATCTGGTACGAGAAGCACAAGGGCGAGACCTTCGAGCGGCCCAACATCGCCGCGTACGCCCTCGGGCTCGAGTACGTCGTGAAGGACAAGCAGGCGAACGGCATCTTCTACGCCGAGTACATCAGCAGCCTGATGAAGGAGGGCTACTGGGACGACCGGGACAACCCGCCGGTCTACACCGACGGCTCCTACATCTCCCCCGAGTCCTTCGGGCTTGTCGCCCTGGGCGCCAACTACGGGTACGAGCTGCACGCCACCGAGTGGTTCTCCTTCCTCTTCGGCGCCGGCCTCGGCGTGGGGATCAAGACGGGCGAGCTCGTGGAGTGGGAGTCGGGTGAACCGGAAGGAACGGCCAACCCCGACAACACCGACCAGGCCTGCGGCCCCACCGCTTCAGCCTACGAACGCGCCCTGGAGCTGGGTTGCGCCGACGACGGCGCCGTCCGCGTCCCGGCCGTGGTCCCCATCGTCGACGTGAACGTCGGCATCCGCTTCAACTTCTCCGACCGGGCCTCCCTCCGCATCGAAGGCGGCCTGCACGACCTCATCTACGGCGGCGCGGCCCTCGGAATCACCTTCTGAGTTGCGCGCTGCGGCGCAATCGCATAGTCGCGCGGGTCGACAAATCTCGGAGAAACGCTTGGTCATCGTCACCGTTCGCGAAAATGAGCCGTTTGAGAAGGCCCTCCGCCGCTTCCGCCGCAAGGTGGAGCGCGAGGGGATCCGTAAGGACATCAAGAAAAACAGCTTCTACCTCAAGCCCGGGGAGAAGCGCCGGCTCAAGCAGCGGCTCGCCGAGAAGCGTCGTCGGAAGGCCGCCCGGCGCGCGATGCGCAAGCCCATGATGGCGAAGCCCACCGTCGGTGGGGACGGCCAGCGCCCCGATCGGGGATGAGACCCTGACGGGGATGCACTCCCCGTCAACCTGCGCGCCTCGCTGAGAGGGCGTTCGCACCCGTGCCGCCGGCAAACCCGCTCGATGTAGCGCGGGTTTCGCCGGCGGGCGCACGTTGGCCTCGACTTGATCAAACGGCCGCCGGGCGCCGTGCGGCCCCATCGACGGGACGTCGGCCCTTGACAATCGCTCCACGATCGCCTGCGCCGCCTGTCTGCTATCCTGATGCGCCGAGGCTGGAACCGTCTTGCAGCGCTGGTCCCCCATCACGAGTCCCAAAGGCGCCGACGCCTTTGACGCCCCTGAACCGGCGGCGCTGCTGACGGGCTCTCTTGCCGACGACGAACCGGCGCCGCCGAGCGCCCGGTCGCGTAGGGGTCGTGGCGCGCGCGCAGTTGCCCTCGAGGCCGACCCGACCACACCCGCGCCCCCCACCGAGACCGCCGCGCCCGCGTCGGCGAAGGCCCGACCGGCCCGGAGCGCCGCCTCCGGGACCGGGTCCAAGAAGGCTGCCCGGGGGAAGGACCCGACCCTCTCCCCCGCCGCGCCGGTTCCGGCGGTCCAGGAGGCCGCCCCCGCCGAGGCCGCCCCCGCCGAGGCCGTCGCCCCCGTCGACACCCGCCGGGCCGAACCACTGCCCGCTCCAGCCGCGTCCACGACCGCGTGGGTGGCCCCCCCGGGCGCCGACACGATCCGGCCCGTCAAACCGGTGAAGCGCGCGTCCAAACGGACCCGCGCCGCTCCGCCGCCGGCCGTCGCCGATCCGTTCGCGCTCCCGTCCACCGACGCTCCGCCTCCGCCCGTGTTCCTCGGCGCCACCGAGATGGACGACGACGACGACGCGTTCCTCGCCGAACCACCCGCGGAGCCCGCCGCCCGGCCGCTGCTGGTACACGCGCCGAATGAGGCCACGCTCCCGCCCGAGCTGGGTGAGCGCGCCCCGGCGCCCCCCCCCGTCCGGCGCCTCCGCCCCCCGCCGCAAGAACCGGGCCTGCACCCGCTTCAGTGGGCCGCCCTCGCGGTGCTCGGCCTCGCCCTCTCCATCGCCGCGGGGGTCTTCGGCGCGCGGCTCTTCCAGGGCCCGGCGCGGCCCACGGTGTCGGCCGTGACCGCCACTCCCCCTCCCTCGCCGGTGGTTTCCCCACCCGTCGTCGCGCCCCCGCCGGTGGTCGTCGCTCCCGTCGCCGCACCCACCGCCGAGGCCCTCGTGACCGCACCCGCCGTCGCCGCGCCCGGTCCCGACGCGCCCGTCGCCGCTCCCACCCCGGCCGCCCCGACCCGCCGCAAGCCACGCGCCGCGGGGGACACGGTCGCCGCCGCACCCGGGACCCCCGCCCCTGCCGCCGCCCAGGACGATCCGTGGGCCACTGCCCCCACGGCCCCGGTGATCGAACCCGAGAAGGGGATCTTCAATCGGAAGAAGCCGAAGCAGGAGCCCGCCGCCGAGCCCGCCCCCGCCCCCGACGATGCCAACCCCTGGGGCTGAGGGCCCGCCGGGAAACAACCGCTGCATTCGACCGCCGCTGCATCCCCGATCCGCGAGCGCCTGTCCGGAGGCCGATGGCCGGCCGACGATCAGCCGGCGTGCTTCCGCATCTTCCGCACGATCTCCTGCCCGCACCAGCTCCCGACCGTCACGAAGCTGTTGTTGATCTCGGCGTCGGTCATGTCCTTGAGCGCCCCGAGGTTGTTGACCACGCCGAAGGCGACGGCCGCCGCGTCGGGGTCCCCGAGGCCGATGGAACACTCGGTGCGGGCGCTGTACACCCGCTCCCCGCCCGGCTTGTAGATGCGGACCCGGACATCGAAGGTGAACACGCCGGGCGCCCCCAGGTAGGGCACGTACACCCCGTAGTCCTGCATCTCGAGCTGGAGCAGGGGGGCGTCGGCCGCGTCGGTGAAGGCGAAGGGCGGGCCGCTGCCCAAAGTTTCACCGACGCCCCTGACCAGCGCCGCGTTCACCTCGGGGACCTGGACCGCATCGGCGATGCGGTCGGTCTGGTTGATCGAATTGACCGCCTGCACCACGTTCACGACCGCGCCGACGAGCGAGCTGCCGTCGGTGTAGCCGAGCTGTACCGAGGGCGCCCCGGTGTTCACCACCTGGGCGCGGACCGCGCCGAGCTCGGGCGCCTCCCGCTTGAACTTGGCATGACACCCCGTGAGGACCAACAACAGCGGCAACATCTGCTTCATCACAACCTCCACCCGTCTTACGACGCGCTTTCACGTTCATTCGTCAGTCGCCGGTGTTTTCGGCGTCACACCCGGTGGGTCCGCAGTGGTTCTCGGCGCGCCCCTCGCTGAGAAAGCCGACGGTCTGCGCCCGGATCCCCTCCCAGGTGCGGGGCAGGTTGTGGGCCCCGGTGTCGGCGGCGGGACGGTTGTGGGGATCGGGCAGCCCCAGCTCGGGATCCGCCTGCACCAGCACCGCCCCGTCGACCGGCAGGGAGACGGTCTCCAGCCCCCACGGGGCCGTGAACGCGGGGGTGCCGAGGGGGACCCCCACCGACCGGATGAGCAGCTCGGTGCTCAGGTTGGGCACCTGGTTGTCGCCGATCGCCTCCTGCCAGAGGATGGCCCGGCCGGTCAGATCCGCGGCGTGGGTGGCCGGGTCCACCGGGTCCCACAGGAGCTGGGACACCGCGTAGAGACGCTGCCGGTCGACCGGATCGGGCACGGTGCGCACCAGCGCCGCTTCGAAGGCCGGCCAGTTGGAGCTACGCTCCAGCATGGTGGACCAGTCGCTGCCGCCCACATGCAGCACCGCGGCGTCGAACACATCGAGGTCGGCCAGCACCACCGCCCCTTCGATGCCCCCCAGGGAGATGCCGTAGTACAGCAGGTGCGTCGGGTCCCCGCGCCCCTCGAAGAACGGGTCGTCGAGGAGTCCGCCCTCTCGCACCGCCCGTACCAGCGCCCGGGTGTTCGCGACGCCCTGGGCCATGCGGTCGGTCAGGTCGGGGAAGTCGCCGAAGTTGTTGGCGACGTTGACCGCGTCGATGAGGTCGTCCTTGGTCAGCCCGCGCCAGGTGGTCGCGACCACGATGGCCCCGAGCCGGTTCGCCACGTCGATGACCGCGCTCCCGTCGGCGTCGTCCTCCAGGTAATGGGCCGGGTCCTCGAGGATGCCGTGACCGAAGACGAGCACCGGACGGGGGCCGGGCAGGTCGGCGACCGAGCTGGGCATCCACACGTAGAGGTCGGCGGGCGCGGTGCCCTGGACGGCGGGGAGACCGTCGGCGGTGAGGAACCCGACGTCGTCCACGAGCCAGGAGGTGGTGTCGAGGGTGCCGTGTCCCACGCGTGCGACTCCGTCGGGAAGGCCTTCGGTCACCACTTCGTCGACGGACCAGTCGACGGGCACCGCGACGTCGGGGAGCATGCTGTCGAGGAGCGACGTGCCGTCGGCGACCGGGAAATCCCACGCGAGGATCACGTCGTCTTCGCCCAGCGCCGCGAGCCGCTCGGCGAGCCCGGCGTAGTGGGCATCCGCGTCGACCGCCGCCTGCCACGCGCCCGGGGACAGCGCCGCACCTTCGGCGGTGGTGACCGCGCTGCCCACCACGACCGCGAGGGTGTGGCCGTCCGGCGCCGCCACCATCGGCCGGACCAGGAGGGCGCGGACGCCGGCGGCGATGGCGTCGGGATGGGCGTCGAGCTCGGCGAAACAGGGGAGCTGCACCCCGGCGTCGAGGTCCCAGACCCGGACCGGCCCGTCAGTCCCCAAGACCCCCTGCCCCCCCACCGAGTCGGCGTCGAGCAGCGCCTCGGGGACCCACACCGAGGGCTGCACCGGGGAGAAGCCGCGGCGCCAGTTCAGGCGGCCGACGTCGAGCGCGGTGCCACCCTCGGGCACCGCGAGGCTCCCCTCGGGGATGGCGAGGTGCCCGTCGGCCACCAGCTCCGCGGACGGGAACGGGTTGAGCGGGTCCGCGTCGTAGAGGCCGGCCCAGGCGTCCTCGGCGGGCTTGTCGCCCGCGCAGGCGAGGAGCCAGGCCAACATCACGACCCGGCCCTCAGGCGCGCGAGCCGCTCGTGGAAGAGGGGCACGAGCAGCCCGCCTCCCCCCTGCCGCTGGAGGGTGCGGACCAGCCCCGCGACGAAGCCCTGGCCGGGCTCACCCGGCAGCTCGGGCCGCTCCTGCCGGTAGAGCGGACGCGTGACCGGCGAGTACCGCACCTTGTCCAGCAGCTCGTCCATGACCTTCCGCACCGCTGCGGCGTCGCCGGGGAGCACCCCCTCGGCCAGCGCGATGTCGACCAGCATCGCGCGATGCGCGGCGAGTGTGGTGCCGTCGATGACGTCCTTCACGGTGAGGAAGTAGAACACGGTGCGGAAAAGCTTCTTGAGGGGCCAGACCACCATCGTGTAGAGGCACCCGAGCGCCACGGAGCTGCGGTCCTCGGTGAGCACCAGCAGCGCCTGCTCGTGGATCACCGCTCCCCGATCGGCCGCCACCTTGCGCAGCAGGGCCCGGGTCACACGGCGCTCGACGTACTCGTCCAGGAAGGGGATGGGGATGAACGCGGTACACCCGCACAGGAAGGCCCACTGGAAGTGCGTGGGGTTCATCGGCCCACCAGGCCGGTGCCGTACTGCGCGACCGCGGCGGGGACGCCCTTCTCGACGCCAAGGTTACCGGCGAGGACCAGGCGCGCGCCGGCGACGGCGTCGCTCGCGCCCGTGGTCCACCAGATGCCGTCGAGCGGGGCGAGGGTCAAGGCGAGATCTCCGGTCTGGTCCTGCAGGCGCAGGGTGACGAGTCGGGGGGCCGCGGCGTCGTCGATGAGGCCGCCGAGGGACGCGAGATCGACGGAGGCGAACCCGATGATGCGCCCCCGTTTCCAGGGCAGCGCGCCGCCCTGGTAGGGGTCCTTGTCCAGCGCCCCGTCAGAGCGCCCGGCCACCACGAGCACGGGCCCCAGCGCGAGCTGCTCGACGACGCCGAGCCACGCGCCCAGGCGGTCCACCGGGAGATCCAGCGCGGCCAGTGTGGTCGCCTTGCCGCTCTCGATGAGCCGCACCGCGCGCATGGTCTCGGCGACGGTGGCGGAGGTGACGCCGGGATCGGTGACGGATCGGCGGGAGAGGATGTCGGCGACAACGTGATCGGTGTCGAGCGGCGTGCCGGTGCGGGCGGTCCAGGCCGCAGCGGCGCCATCCAGATCGTGGGCACGCAAGCGCGCGTCGGGGTCGACGGGGGCGCAGGCCAGCAGGAGGACCAACATCCCGCGCAACGTACTCCTCTGTGCGTGCTCCGGCTGGCGGAGTAGGTGCTCACCCCCCATGTCACACGACGCCATCGAACGTACGGGCCGCCCCGGACCGGTGCTCTACACCTGCGAACACGCCTCGAACCGGGTCCCGCGCCCGTTCCGACCGCGGCCCGCCGACCGGCGCCTGCTCGCCCAGCACTGGGGCTACGACATCGGCGCCGCCAACGTGACCCGCTCCCTCGCCCGCCGCGGGCCCGGAATCGCGGTGCTGTCGCGCTGGAGCCGCCTGCTGCTCGACCCCAACCGCGCCCCGGACGACCCGACCGCGGTGTTGCGGGACACTCACGACGGCGCGCCCCGGTTCAACCGCGTGGTGGACCTCCCCGCGCGGGTGGCCCGGTTCCATGCCCCCTTCCACGCCGCCGTGGACGCCGCGCTCGCCGCCCACCGCCCCCGCTGGATCTGGTCGATCCACAGCTTCACGCCCACCTTCGCCGGGGTGGCCCGCCCGATGGAGGCCGGGGTGCTCTTCGACGCCCACGACGACGTGTGCGCGCGCCTCTGCGACGCCATGAACCGGCGCGGGCTCAAGACCGAGCTGAACGCCCCCTACTCGGGCAAGGCGGGGCTCATCTACAGCGCCAATCGCCACGGCCAGCGCCACGACCTGCCCTACCTGGAGATCGAGGTGCGCCAGGATCTCATCGCCTCGGCCCGCGCCGCCGAACGGGTGGCCGCGCTCCTCCTCGCCGCCCAGCGTGATGTCGGCTTCTGACGCGTCCCCTGCCCCCCCGCCGGCTCGAGAGATCGTAGCCGCGCTCGCGGGCGCGCTCGCGCTCGCGGTGCTGCTCACCTGGCCCCTGGCGCTGTCGCCGCTCACCGCGTTGATCGGCAGCCCCTTCGGAGAGGTGGACAACCACTTCTGGATGTACTGGCGGGACCAGCAGGGGCCGGGGCCCTTCAGCAACTGGCCGGCGGGCTGGGAGATCCCGCTGATGGACCCCGTCAACCGGGTCTGGGTGCAGCTCGCCAGTCCGCTCGGCCCGGTGGCGGCCTACAACGCCGTGGTATTCGGCAACCTCGTGCTCGCGGGCGTGGGCGGCTGGGCGCTCGCGCGCGTGGTCACCGGCTCGCCGCACGCGGCGTGGGTCGGGCTCGCCGCCACCGAGGCGGCCCCCTTCCTGGGCGGCATCGTCGACTTCGGGATCACCGAGGCGTTGCCGATCGGATGGCTGGCGCTGCACCTCGCCGCCGCGCTGAGCTACCTCGAGACGGGCCGGCGCCGCACCCTGGTGGCCTCCGGGGTCTGCCTGGCCGCGTTCCTGGCCTCCGGCTGGTACCACGCGGTGTTCGCGCTCGTCGCCGAGGCGGCGTTGGCCACCCGCTGGCGCGTCTCGCCCCGCCGCTTCCTCGCGCTCGTCGCCGTCGCGGCCGTGGCGGGCGCCACCCGGATCCCGGTGTTGATCAGCTTCCGCGCCCTCCAGGGCCTGTGGTCGGCCCGTTTTCACGGCCTGGAGCCCCCCCTCCCCTTCCTCCCCGACTGGCGGGACGCGCCCCGGTACGGGACCGACCTGCTCACGTTCGTCCTCCCCCGGCTCGACGCGCTGCCCGTGTCCCGCACCGTCTTCCTCGGCTTCGCGGTGCTGCTCCCGGCGCTCCTGACCCGTCGGCGCTGGCTCTGGGCGCCGACCGTCGCCCTGTTGGTGCTGGCCCTCGGCCACCATCTGCGCGCGGCCGGCCATGTGCTCCTCCCGGGGGTCCTGCCCGCCGGCTTCGCCGTGGGGACCATCCCCGCCCTCGCCGGGATCTCGCACTGGTACCGGGCGACCGGGCCCGCCGTCGTGTTCCTCGCCGCCGCCGCGGCCTCGGGCGCGAGCCGTTTCCCCCGCTTCTGCCTGCCGCTCGCCGCCCTCATCGTGGCCGAGAGCCTGTTGCTCTCGCCCACCGCCTTTCCCCGCCACGTGTACCGCCCGGATCCCCCCGCGGCGCTCCTCGCCCTGCCCGATCCCGGTCCGGTGCTGGAGCTCCCCATCGACGACGTGGGCACCGTCTACGACCCGCCCCGCTCGCGTCGCCCCTCCAACCAATGGCAGGTGTTCCACGGGCACGCGGTCGGCGAGAACTACGAGGGGCCCGACGCCGCGCTGAGGATCCCGGGCGTCGCCGCGCTCGCGGTCGCGTGTGGCGGCCCCAGTCCACGGACCGCTCCCGCCCCGGGCGTGGGCCTCGGCGCCGCCTTGTGGGCCGCTGGCTTCCGCACGGTGGTGGTCTACCCCAGGCTGACCCGCCCGAGCTGCGCCACCGCGGTCGCGGCCGCGCTGGGACCGGGCGCCGACCATGGCGACGTGATCGTGTGGGCGCTGGGGCCGCCGTAGGCGATCAGAGGGACAGGTCGTCCAGCTCGAGCGAGAGCACGTTCAGCTCGATCGGCGTGGTGAGGGTGGTCCAGTCGTCGGAGACGTCCGGATCGGGCATCACCGCATCCCCCTGGACGACGATCTGGGGCGAGCCGTCCGCCGGGTAGCGGTTGCCCGTCACGACGTTCCCCGTGCAGGAGTTGACGGTCACCCCATCCACGACGACGCCGGCCCGGTCCGAGCCGCTGACGGTCGAGTTGTTGATCTCCGCCTGGAAGCTCTCGACCTTGTAGTTGCTCTCGCCCTGGGTGATGACGATGCCGTCACCGGTCGTCGTCGGCGTGGCGGTGGTGGGGATCTGCGCGGCGCTGGTGCCGGTGATGTTGGCGCCGTCGATGGTTGTGCCGAGCGCGCGCAGCGCGAAGATGGCGGCGTCCGCATTGTCGGTGAGCGTGACGTCGGTGAAGCTGCCGTCGGCGAGCTCCTGGAGCTGGACCCCACGACCGAAGTACCCGGAGTCGTCGCTCGAAGTCGACGCGATCGTCACCGTGTCGAGGGCCAACGAACCGAAGTGGACGAGCACCCCGACCCCGGTCGAACCGTACACGCCGCCGCCGGTCATCTCGAGGGTGCCGAGCTGCAGGGAGATGCCGTAGCCGATGTCGGTCCCGCCGCCAGAAGCCTCGGCGACGGTGTCCCGGACCTCCACCTCGGTGGCCGAGGTGAAGGTGTCGGACCCGTCGATGACGATACCCGAGCGACTGGACCCGATGACCGCGAGGTTCGAGATCTCGGCGGTGGCGCCCTGCCAGATCCACAGCGCCCGACGCCCGCCCGACAGCGTGAAGCCGTCCAGGGTGAAGCCCACGACGCCGGACACCTTCACCACCGGATCGGTGCGGCCCGCCGCGGCGAGCGTGGTCTCGTCCACCCCACAGCCGTAGATCCCCAGTCCGTCGTCGGTGGTGTCCTCCACCGAGTGGGCCAGGTTCAAGGCGGCGTCGAAGCTGCCCGGACCGACGAAGATCGCGCGCAGGCCGCCGTCGGCGCGAGAGAGTGCGATCGCCGCCTCGACGCTGGCGAGGGGGTCGTCCCAGGTGCCGACGGCGCCGTCCGACCCGGTGGTCGAGACGTGGATCGCGGTGGTGGGATCGGGGAGAGCACCCCAGGTCCCGGTCGCACACGGGGACACCGGCGCGGTGGGCGTGGTGTCGGTGTCGGTGTCGGTGGGCGTGTCGGTGGTGTCGGTGTCGGTGTCCACCGGCTCGTCGCCCGTGTCCGTCCCGGTCTTGTCGGTACAACCTACGAAGACCAGCAGGGCCAGAGCCCCCAACACGCCACAACCCCGCGCTACACGCATCCGAACCTCGGCACCGCCCGAGTATAGCCTGCCGCTCGGTTTCAAGCGCCCGGCTGCGCAGGAGCCTCCAGGGCCAGCGCCCGGTCCGTCTCGCCGAGCTGCCGCCATTGGGACGCCGCCAGCCGCGCCGCGTCCCCCGCCCGATGGGCATCTCCCCCTGCCGCCGCCCGACTGGCCGTCTCCAGGTACTCCGCGAAGTCCCGGTCGACCGCACCGGACTCCTCGAGGAGCGCATGCGCCGCGTCGAAGTGGCGGTCCCAGCCGCCCCAGTCTCGCACCCGCGCCACGCAGCTGAGCAGCCCGACATGGGCATAGGCGGCGAGCACCTTTCGGCGATTCTGTTCGGCGAGGCTCAATAGGGTCTCGAGCCGATCGCGGGCCTCGTCGAAGCGGCCGACGGTCAGCAGCAGCAGCCCGAGGTTGCCGATCGGCGTCATCCGCGCCTGGGCCCCGATGCGGTCGAACCACACCAGGGACTCTCGGTACGCCGCCTCGGCCCCGGCGTGATCCGCCCGGTGCCGGAGGTGGTCCCCCAGCGTGTTCCAACAGCTCCCGATGCCGAACTGGTTCCCGATGCGCTCGAAGAGCGCGAGGGCGGCGCGGCGATGGGTCTCCCCCGCAGCGCCATCCCCGTTCCGGTCGTGGGTGTTGGCCAGCGCGACCTCGCAGTCGGCGCACCCGTGGAAGTCGTCGATCTCGGTGAACACCCCGAGGGCGTCGGTGAACTGGTCCAGGGCTCCGTCGAGATCCCCTCGGATGCGGAGCAGCTCGCCGTAGTGGTACGTGGCCCGCGCCACTTCGTCCCGCAAGCCGGCCTGGGTGGCGAACACCTGCGCCTGGAGCAGCATCGCCTCGGCCACCGACAGGTCGCCGCGTTTGACCGCCACCATGCCGCGGTAGCGCAACGCCCGACCCTGCACCCCCTTGTC
>JAYVAS010000341.1:0-2200 GCA_043750895.1 Pseudomonadota bacterium | reverse complement strand
GCGGCGATCGCGGGGGGCGTCATCGCGCTCGCCCTCGGGTAGCATCTTCCCATGTACGCCCTCCTTCTCGCCCTCGCGTGTGTCGTCCCCAAGGACTCGGGCATCACGACCGTGGGGCGCTGCAGCTGCGACACCGCCACTGGCGTGTGCGTGAAGGGGTGATGTTGCTCCTGCTGGCCTGCGCCAGCGATTGCGACCGCCACGCCCCGCAGGCCGGGGTCGAGTCCGCGTGCCGGGTGCCCGGCTGGGCGGGTCGCGACGTCCTGGTTCGGCTTCCCGCCGGATGGACGGGCGGGCCGCTCCCCCTCGTGCTGGACTTCCACGGCGGGGGAGGCCGGAACGACGGTGCCGACCGGACCACCTGCCCCGACGGCGACCTCGACGATCCCGGCTGCCTCTCGGGCGTCGCCGACGCCGAGGGGTTCGCCGTGGCCAGCCCCAACGGCACGCCGAAGCTGCTCGGGACGGTACGGAGCTGGAACGCCGGCGGCGGCGAGGGGGAGTGGCGCTGCGTGGGCGGCGAGGGCTGCGCCCAGGGGGTGGACGACGTCCAGTACGTGAACGACACGCTGGACCTGCTCGGTGCGCTGTTCCCGGTGGACACCACCCGCGTCTACGCGACCGGCATCTCCAACGGGGCCGCGATGGCCCATCGCCTCGCGTGCGACGACGCGGACCGCTTCGCGGCGATCGCCGCCGTCTCGGGTACCAACCAGGCGGAGGCGGTCCCCGGGTGTACGCCCGCTCGGGCCATCCCGATCCTCCAGATCCACGGCACCGAGGACCCGTGCTGGGGCTGGGACGGCGCCGCGGGACCCTGCCTGGACGACGGCGAGAGCGGTCGTTTCGTCTCCGTCGACGCGTCCATGGACGGCTGGGCGACGCGGATGGGGTGCACCGGCCAGCCCACCGAGGTCGCGCTCCCCGACCTGACCGACGACGGCACGACCGCCGCTCGGCTGACCTGGCCGGGCTGCGCGGCCCCGCTCGAGCTGATTCGTATCGACGGTGGCGGCCACACCTGGCCCGACGGGCGCCAGTACCTGAGTGAGGAGAAGATCGGGCGGGTCTCCCACGATGTGGCCGGTTCGCAGGTGGTCTGGGACTTCTTTGCGGCGACGTCCGGGCGGTAGGAGCTGCCGCCGCGGAGGCGCCCGCCCTCGACATGGGGGGTGGGTGGTCGGGTCGAAGTAGGGCTGGTCCCGGAACGGGGCGGTGGACACGACCCTGACCACGGACACCGTCCCCGCCGACCTGACCGTCGATGGCGACATCTGGCAGGTCGCGGTGACCCCGAACGACGGCACGGTCGACGGCGACCCGGCCACCGCCTCGGTGGACATCGGGAACGCGCCGCCCTCCGCCCCCGTCATCCACCTCGACCCGGCGGCGCCGGCCGCGGGTGACACCCTGCGCCTCGTGGTCGATGCGCCCGCGGTCGATCCCGACGGGGACGCCCTGACCGAGACCATCACCTGGTACGTCGACGGGGCGGTGGCGGTGAGCTGGGACGGCGCCACCAGTTCGCCGGCTACGGCCCCACCATCGCGGTCTACTACTACGGCGTCCCCTACTCGTTCGGCGGCTACCTGTACTTCTACGTCTACGGCGACTACGACTACGGGTCGCCCGGGTACGCCATCTCCCGGGGGGCCACCACCAGCGAGGACACGGCCGGCAACCTGCACCTCTCCGCCTGGCAATACCTCTACCGCGCGTATTGACGGCGGCGCGCGCCCCGATGGGGGTCCGTCCGCTGCCGACGCGTTAGCTCGGTCCCGACGCCAGGGACTCCCGTGCTTCTGCTTTTGCTCGCGTGTCAATCGCCCAAGCTCGACTCGGCCTCCACCGGGCCCGACCCCTACGACGTGGAGGTGGGGCCCTACGCGGTCGACATCCGGTGGACGGCCTACGGCATCCCCCACATCCTCGCCGAGGACTACGGGAGCCTCGGCTACGGCATGGGCTACGCGTTCGCCCGCGATCACGCGTGTGTGCTGGCGGACCAGATCGTGCGCGCCCGGAGCGAACGTTCCCGGTACTTCGGCCCCGGAGAGGACGACGCCAACCTGAACGAGGATTTCGGCTGGCTGGGGCTGGGGGTCTACGGCAACGCCGAGGCGGGCTTCCTGTCCCTGCCCGAGGAGATCCAGGCGGACATCATCGGCTACGCGGCCGGGTACAACCTCTACCTCTCGGA
>JAYVAS010000340.1:0-6120 GCA_043750895.1 Pseudomonadota bacterium | reverse complement strand
CGCGCGCTTCGACGCCGTACTCCTCGGCCGGCTTCAGCTCGGGGGTGTTGACCCATTTGAGTCGCACCCGGTCGCCGCTGGCGAGGGTGAAGGTGTCGCCGTCGTAGACGCTCACCACCGTGGCGGTCGCCGGGCCGGGGATCTGGGCGGGCGCGTCCGGGGCGGCCGGTCCATCGGCATCCTCGTCGCCGCCGGCCCAGGCGCCCGGGGCGAACGCCGACGTGATGATCAGCGCGAGGAGCGACATGAGGAGCGACGGGGAGACGCGCATGGGGACCTCGTGAGGCAGCTATCCGGAACCCGCGGGTCGCCCACCGGAATCCGGATGATCTGCCGCGACCGTCACCTTGGCGCGGAGGCGGCTCACCTGCCAGTGCAGGTAGGGGTCGTCCGGCTGGAGGCGCGCCGCGTGGAGCGCATGCCCCAAGGCGGTGGTGGGCTGGCCAGCGGCCAGGAACACCACGGTCGCGGTGTCCAGGTACGAGCTGTTGTCGGGTTCGGCAGCGAGCGCGGACTTGATGCGGGCCTCCGCCTCGGGGAGGCGCTCCACCCCGAGCCCCCAGTACCAGGCCTCGCAGTTGGCGCGGGGCGCGCCGGCGGCGAGGGGGACGCAGTCGCGCGCGTAGCCGGCCTTGAGCGCCTGTTCGGCGCGCGCGAGGTCACCCACGGCGTGGTAGCCGGCGCCGACGAAGTCCCAGGGCTCGCTCCCCGCATGGAGGCGCGCGAGGGCCCGGTCCACGTCCGCGGAGTAGGTCTCGACGTCGGGCGCCTCGGCGAGGGTGCCGTAGAGCCAGAAGGGGAGGCCCTGGAGGGGGATGTTCTCCATCAGCTCGCGTAGGACCACGATGGCGCCGTACCGATCTCCCGACGCCTGGGCGATGCGCGCCTTCCGGATCAGGTGGGCGCTGCCTCCCTTGGGCGACGCCGCGTTGGCGCCGTCGATCGCTCGCCGCGCCTCGTTGGCGCGACCGGTGGCGAGCAGGGCGTCGGAGAGCGCGACGTAGAAGTCCTCGCGGTGGTCGGGCACCACCAAGGCGCCGTCGAGGGCCGCCTGAGCGATGGCGACCGCCTCCTCGGCACGATCGGCGAGGATCAGGCTCCCGACGTAGCCCACCCACTCTCCCTGCTCCGCGAGGTCGTCCGGGGGAAGCGCGGAGAGGGTCTGGATGGCGGCCTCCCAGCTCCCGGCCGAGCGCTGCGTCCACGCCTTGAGCACGGTCAGCTCGGGGTCACCGGGCAGGCTCGCCAGGCCCTGATCGATCTCCCGGCGGGCGACGTCCCGCTGGTCGGAGGCCCACGCGAGGCGGGCGCGGATGCCGGCGCGGTTCGGGACCCCACGCGCCTGCTCCCGGGCCAGCCAGGCGGCGTTGCCGTCGAAATCGCGCGCGGGGAGACGGGAGCGTACGATGGCGAACCGGCGCCCGGGGAAGTCGAAGATCACCCGCCGTTCCGCGAGGGCGCGGTAGCCAAGCAGGCCGGGCATCAAGCGGCCCGATGGACAGCCGCCGTCTGCGCAGAGCCAGCGGGCGTCCTCGTGGATGGGGATGGACGCGCCGCCGGCCTCGACGGTGTCGATGGGGATGCGCCGAGTCTGTTGGAGCAGCATCCGGTCGGGGAGCTTGTCCAGATCAGCGCCGATCCCGAGGATGGGCTCCTCGCCCACCGACGTCAGCGCGCGGAAGGGCTCGCCCACCTCTCGGAGGAGCAGGATGTCGTGGGCGCCGGTGTCGACCTCGAGCGGGACGGTGGCGCGCACGCGCTCCTTCCCGCGGCGGACGTCGATGGTCACCTGGGTCTCCACCGAGCGGCCGTCGTAGATCATCGGTGCCGCCTTACGGGGCACCCGGACCTCCGGGTCGAGGTAGAGCTCCAGCCGATCGGCGGAGTAGTCCACCACGCACAGAAAGTTGCTCCAGATGTTGTTGCCGAGGATGCCCGCCACCGGCAGCGCGCCGAGGGCCTCGGGGACCCCGGCCACGTCCACCGCCATGTCCACGGCGTTGAGCTGGAACACCCCGAGCTGGATCCGGGGAATGGTGGTGCGGATCCACGGGACGATCCCGCCGAGGCCCATCAGCACCCCCGCCTCCACCGAGGGGTCGAGGGAGAGGCGCGCGGCCACCGCCTTGGAGATGGTGGAGGTGGCGGCGCCGGTGTCCACGATGAAGAGCTCCTCGCTCCCGTCGGGGAGGCCCACCGGAACGAGGATCTTGTCGGCGTCGGGGTAGGGCCGGTAGAGGTCGAGCACGGTGGAGCGCGGCCCCGACTGGACGACGTGGGCGGGGGGCGACCCCATCGGCGCCGGGTCCGCGAAGGCCGCGGTCAGGGTCAGCAGGAGGAGGAGCATGGTCAGTCCAACCGTTCGGGGTGCTCGAGCAAGGCGCGAATCTCCTTGGACACGACACCCGCGTGGTACCCGTCACACACGCGGTGGTCGAAGGTGCCGTTCAGATGGAGCACCCGACCGATGACGATCTTCCCGTCTTCGACGACCGCCTTCGCTTCGATGGCGCCCAGGGTGAGGATCAGCGAGGACCTCGCCGGCGGGAAGAACGGGGCGTAGCCCCGCGTGATGCCGAACACCCCGACGTTGGTGACCATCGCGCCGCCGAAGGGGTCGGGTGGTGCGCCGATGAACCGGGGAGAGATGTTGAGGTTGTACTGGAGGAACGCGATGAAGCGCAGCAGATGGCGGAGAGCCCAGCCCGGGATCAGGGTGAGGTTGTTCTTGGTGGACTCGAAGTCCTCGTCCTGTCCGGCCCGGATCTTCCCCGCGCGCTCCTGGATGGTGCGGGCGATGGCGGCCACGTCCAGGGTGTCGACGTTCTTGAGCTTGACTCCGGAGAGGTCGGCCTTGCCGAGGTGCTCGGCGTCCTCCACCACCACCTGGACGAAGATGTCGATGTCCACCCGCTGAACCAGGCTCCCCCACCGCACGAAGCAGTTCAGCGTGGGGTGCCGGGCCATGATCATCGCGAGGGCCCGGGTCACCGCATGCATCACCGTGATGCGCGCCCCGGTGGCTTCGCGTTTCTGCTTGACCCACGCTTCGAGGGCCTCGCAGCGGATCTCGAGGGATCCGTAGACGTGCGGATCGGAGGGGGGATCCCAGGCGACCGCCGCGATCTTCCGGTAGGTCGAGATCGGTCCGGTCGACCGCAGCGTCAGGTTCTTCATTCCCCGTAGGGTAGCCGGGATGGGCGGGCCCTGCATGGGAGCAGTTGACAACCCCCCCCCTCCCGTGCGACATGGGTTGTGGACGCGTCCGCGTCGCCCCTTCTTGCGGCTTCACAGCCGTCGCCTCTCACCCAATCGCTGGGCCCCGCGCCCGCCGCCCCTCTCGGGTGGCCCGACTTTCGGAGCTGAACCGCACATGAACGCCCCCCGCACCGGATTCGTCTCGAATGTCGAGAGATCCGTGTCTGCGTCGGCGTGGTTGCCGATTTCGCCCGGATCGTCCGCGGTGGTCCCATGGAGACCGCCTTGTCCTTCGAGATCCTCGTCAATGTCACCGGGAAGGAAACCCGGGTAGCGTTTCTAGACGGCAACCACCTCACCGAGCTTCACGTGGACCGCGGCACCGACCGCGGTCAGGTGGGCAACGTCTACCTCGGCAAGGTGGTACGCGTGCTTCCGGGCATGCAGGCCGCTTTCGTCGAGATCGGGCTCGACCGCGCCGCCTTCCTCTACGTGGGGGACATCTACCCCTCCTTCCTCGACCCCAAGCACGACGCCGAGGACGAGGAGGACATCCCCGATCCGGACCTGACCGTGGCCGAGGAGGGTCCGCCGCGCGAGCAGCCGCGGCCCGGCCAGCCCAACATCCAGGACCTCCTCAAGGAGGGCGACGAGATCGTGGTCCAGGTCGCGAAGGACCCGATCGGAACCAAGGGCGCGCGGGTCACCACGCACATCACCCTGCCCGGTCGGTACCTCGTGTTCATGCCCACGGTGGACCACGTGGGCATCTCCCGCCGCATCGATCGCGACCGTGAGCGGCGCCGGCTGCGCGAGTTCGTGGACAAGAACCGGCCCAAGGGCGCGGGCTTCATCGTCCGCACCGTGTGCGCGACGCAGTCGAACCAGATCCTCAAGTTGGACATGAACTACCTGGTGGGCATCTGGGAGAAGATCCAGGCCGCCCAGAAGGTGAAGAAGGCCCCGGCGCCGCTTCACCTCGACCACGGGCTCGTGCTCCGGATGGTGCGCGACGCCTTCCACGACGACGTGGACCGCATGGTGGTCGACTCGCCCAAGCTCCACGAAGAAGTCATGACCTTCATGGAGGAGTTCTCGCCGCAGCTCAAGGAGAAGCTCCACCTCTACAAGGGGGCCGAGCCGATCTTCGACGCCTTCGGCGTCGAGACCGAGATCAGCCGCTCCATGGGCCGGCGCGTCTGGCTCAAGTCGGGCGGCTACCTGGTGATCGACCAGACCGAAGCGTTGATGTCGATCGACGTGAACTCGGGCAAGTACGTCGGCAACGCCTCCCTCGAAGAGACCACCTTCAAGGTGAACCTCGAGGCCGCCAAGGAGATCGTCTACCAGCTCCGGCTGCGCAACATCGGCGGCATCATCATCATCGACTTCATCGACATGGACAAGGAGCAGAACCGGGACAAGGTGTACCGGGCGCTCGAGGAGGAGCTCAAGAAGGATCGGGCGCGCACCAACGTGCTCAAGATCAGCGAGCTCGGCCTCGTCCAGATGACCCGCAAGCGGGTGCAGGAGGACCTGGTCCGCTACCTCTCCGAGCCGTGCCCCACCTGCGAGGGCCGGGCGCAGATCCGCAGCCGCCAGACGGTGTGCTACGAGGTGTTCCGCGAGCTGCAGCGCGAGGCGACGAAGTCGCTCGCCGGCACCACGATGTACGTGAACGTGCACCCGACGGTCGCCGACATGCTCTACGGGGAAGAGTTCCAGGTGCTCGAGCAGATCGAGACGAAGATCAACCGGCGGGTGGTGGTCCGGGCGCTTCTGCACCTGCACCCCGAGCGCTACGAGGTCTACGCCCGCTAAGAGACCTTCTGAGTCGGGAGCGCGTACGTGGCCTATAGCGACCACCTCGAAGGGGAGCTGGTGGGATTCACGTTCCGCACCGCGGACGGCGGGTTCGCGGTCGCGCGGGTCCTGACCAAGGAGGGCGAGCAGACGGCGGTCGGGAACCTCGGCCACGTCCACGCCGGGCAGCGCATCGTCGCCGAGGGTCAGTGGGTCACCGACATCCGCTTCGGACGCCAGTTCAAGGCCGAGCGTTTTCTGGTCGAGGACCCGCGCACCATGCGCGGCCTCGAGAAGTACCTCGCCTCGGCGCTCCCGGGGGTGGGAGAGGAGCTCGCCCACCGCATGGTGGCGCACTTCGGTCTGGAGACCCTGCAGGTCTTCCAGACCGCCCCGGAGCGGCTGAAGGAGGTGCCCGGGATCGGCCCGAAGACGGCCGAGCGCATCGCCGCTTCGTGGGAGCAGGACGCCGCCGGTCGCGAGCTGCTGATCATGCTGCGGGGCTTCGACGTGGCGCCGTCGGTGTGTCGTCGGGTGACGGAGCGGTTCGGCAAGGACGCGCTCACCATCGTGACCCGGACGCCCTACCGGCTGACCGAGGTCCGCGGCGTGGGGTTCCGCACCGCCGACACCATCGCCCGTCACAACGGCGTCGCCCGCGACGATCCGGACCGGCTCGCTGCCGCGGTCACCTGGTTGCTCGAGTCTGCCGAGGACGACGGGAGCTGCTACCTGCCCGAGGCCGTGCTCGTGGAGCGGCTCCAGGGGCTCGACGTCGACTACGAGGCGGCGGTGGGCACGGTCGACCGCCTGGCGGGGTTCGGGCGGATCACCCGGGTGGGGGCGGTGGTCGAGGCTGACCGGCCGATCTACCGGCCGGCGATGGCGGGGACCGAGGCGGCGGTGGCGCGGATGGTGCGCGGCCGGTGCGGCGGGGCGCCCACGGCACTCGACCTGAGCGGCGTGGAGGCGGCCGCCGGGATCGAGCTGGCCGACGGTCAGCGGACGGCGGTGAACCTCGCGCTGGGGCACGGCGTGAGCGTGATCACCGGCGGACCGGGCACCGGGAAGACCACCATCATCCGGGTGCTGTGCGCGGCCGCGCGGCAGCGTGGGGAG
>JAYVAS010000339.1:0-5281 GCA_043750895.1 Pseudomonadota bacterium | reverse complement strand
TGGGCATGGCCGAGAAGGGCCCGGTCTTCACCCCGGCGAGGGTGAGGAGCATCTGCCGGTAGTACCAGGGCCACGCGTGGAAGAGCGGGGAGCCGAGGTCGCGCAGGGGGGCCAGGACCGGCATTGAGGACTGGAAGAAGGGCGTGAGCCAGCGCGTGGCGAACTGGTAGAACCGCAGGTGCGCCCTCCGGACGCGGCTGTAGGTCGCGAAGTCGGGCACCTGGGCGAGGGTCCAGGCGTCCCACAGCGCGAGGTTGGCCCCCTGGCCGAGCTGCGGGGACATCGCGTGGGCGGCGTCGCCGATCCAGACCACGCGTTCGGTGTGCCAATGGGACAGGCGCACGTCGAAGTACGGGGCGTAGACCACCTGGTCCGCGTCCCGCAGGCCGTCGAGGGGTGCGTCGGGGGCGAGGGCGCGCAGCTCCGCCTTCCACCGGTCGAGCCCGCGGGCGCGCCAGTCGTCCACCGCGTCGGCGCGGAGGCTCCAGAAGATCGAGACCTTGCCGTCCCCGCTGGGGAGGAAGCCGATGAACTGGCGGGTGTCGCGAAAGTGCTGCCGGAGCGTGTCCCGCGGGAAGTCGGCCTCGGCGACGTACCAGAGCGCCCCCCACGGGTAGGCGTCGGTGCGCGCCCAGGGGGGGCGGAGGTGGGAGCGCGCGCCGTCGCTGATGACGGCCCGGTCGAAGCGCTCACCGAGGATCTCCACCCCGTCGGGGCCCTCGTGGACGGCGGCGACCTCGACCCCGGTGCGGATGGGGATGTCCGTGGCCCGCACCGCGTCGTGGAGCGCCCCGAAGATGGCACCGCGCGAGACCCCGAGCCCGTGGAGGTCGGGGCGGAGGTCCGCGTAGCGGAGATCGATGACCTTGCGCCCGTAGGTGGTGGTCCCGACGAGGCGCGTGATGCGGTCGCTGTGGCCGACCACCCGGTTCAGCAGGCCCAGCTCGGCGAGGACCCGCTGACCGGTCGGCTGGAGCAGGAACCCGGCCCCGGTGGGGCGAAGCGGCTCGACCCGGTCGTACAGCACCACCTCGTGGCCCTGCCGATGAAGGTACAGCGCCGCCGCGGGTCCGCCCGTGCCGCACCCGACGATCGCGTAGCGCATGGGGGAGGGTAGCTCGGCGGGCGGGAGGCGTGAGGCGGGGGTCAGGCGGGTGGTGTCTCGCCCGTGTCGAACAGATCGTCGAGGTCCAGCTCCACGCCGTCGAAGGGCTCCAACGCCACCCGTTCGCCCCGGGTCGCGGTGCGGGCCAGGAGGTAGCCTTCGCCGGTGCGGCGGTACACCGAAAGCACCCCCGCCGGGGGGTCGATCACCCAGTAATGGCCGACGTTGCCGCGGAAGTAGCCCTCCCGCTTGGCGCCGAGGTCGCGCCCGGTGGTGGACGGGGAGAGCACCTCGCAGACCCAGTCGGGGGCGATCGGGAACGGGAACTC
This sequence comes from Pseudomonadota bacterium, assembly GCA_043750895.1. Lineage (GTDB taxonomy): Bacteria > Myxococcota_A > UBA796 > UBA796 > SXON01 > JAYVAS01. The sequence goes on along the minus strand of JAYVAS010000339.1, from coordinate 3,847 downwards.
GGTGGGGGGTGCGGGGAGGTTTGCGCGCCTCCACCCAGCGACATCGGGCCGGTACACCTGGTTCGCGCCCACCGAGACCGTGACCTCGGTGAGGATCCACCAGCCGCCGTCGGGGCCGCCTCGGCGCCGGGCCGGACCGAGCAGCTCCCGCAGGTTTCCTTGGATGGTGGCGTGGGTCCAGGTGGCCATCGCCTTGTAGGCGAGCACGCCGTCGACGATCTCGGCGGCGAACCCGTCGGCCTCGGCGCGGAGCAGATCGGCGACGGTGGCGAGGCGAAGGGCGGCGCTCATGCGGAGGTAGTGTAGCGCCACTGGCGTCGGGGCGTCGACTGCATCCCGTTGGGCGCCCCCCCGGGATGACCGGCTACGTTCACACACCACGAGCGCCTCCATGTTCTTCCTGTACGCGTGCGTAGACTCGGAGAAGGACGGGCCCGTCGAGATCACCGACAGTCGGCCTGACTCTGGCGGCACCACCGACTCCCGGCCCGACGACGACACGGCGGACAGCGTGGACACGGCGGACAGCTTGGACACCGCGCCGCCCCCGCCCGAGAGCCTCGGGGCGTTGACGCTCACCGTGGATGCCGCCGTGGTCACCGTGCTGCACGCCGGCTTCGCCGATCCGGGGGTCGCCGAGGTGTGGGTCGAGTACCGGTTCGAGGGCGGGGACTGGCAGGTCGCCCCCACGGTGTCGGCCGGGGCGGCGGTCGTCCTCGGCGTGCCGGCGGACACCGAGGTCGAGGCCCGCGCCGCGGCGCGCTTCGGGGAGGTGGTGGTCTACAGTGACGTCGCCGTCGCCACCACGGGGACCCTGCCCGCGGGGCTGCTCGTGCCCGAGGTCTCCGTCTGGGACCCGTCGCTGGCGTACGAGGCCAGCTTCCTGATGATCTCGGTCGATCACGGCGACTACACCTACGGGCCGCCCTACTGGATCGAGATCGTGGACCGGGACGGGCGGATCGTCTGGTACCGGGAGACCCCGGACGACCTGATGACGCTCTACCCGACGGTGTCACGGGACGGCACCCATGTGTGGTGGGACGAGTCCGACATCTTCGGAATCCTCGCGTCGGACCCGCGGGTGGTCCGGCAGACCCTCGACGGGCGGTGGTCGGTCTCGCAGACCCTCGCGGACATGGGGCAGGCGATCGCGGAGGGTCCGGACGACTCCTGGTTCTACGAACGACGGGGGGCGTCGCCGGTCGGCGTGGTGCAGGCCTTCTCGGACGGAAGCGCGGTGACCGTCTGGGACTGCGCGGCGTGGGGGTCGGCGCGGGGCCTCTCGACCAACGACTGCAAGCTGAACGCGTGCAACTGGGACGAGGGGCGCGACACCGTGTTGGCGTCGTCGTTCTACACCGACACCGTGTTCGAGGTGGCGGTGGGCACCGGGGAGGTGGTCCGCCAGATGGGCCAGTCCACCGTCGGCGAGCCCTACGCGTTCGACCCGCCCGGGGACGTCTTCGACTACCAGCACTACCCCCACTGGTTGGACAACGGGAACCTGCTCGTCTCGACCCACGTGCCCGGGAACTACGGGGTGCAGGTGGCCGGGGAGTACGCGGTGGACGACGCCACCCACACCCTGCGCCGGGTCTGGTCCTACACCTCCACCGACCGCTTCGCGACCCAGCTCGGGGAAGCGAACCGACTGCCCAACGGCAACACGCTCCAGGGCTACGGGCAGGACGGCGCGGTCCGGGAGGTGACCACCGACGGTGCCGTGGTGTGGGACGCCGCCTGGCCCAAGGACCCTTCGGGGTACCGGGTCGTCGGCCACGCCACGCTGATCCCGGATCTGTACGCGCTCAACGCGGGGCCGAGCGGGCGGTAGGGGACGGAGAGGTGCCCCGAAGGGGCGGGTGAGGCGCACTCCGTGGCTGTTCCCGCGCGGCCCGCCCCACCTTTGCGTAGACTCCCGGGATGATGTTCCTCCTTCTGGCCTGCGTGGGGTCGAAAGGGCCCGCGGCGGACTCCATTCCGACCGTGGAGACCTCCACCGTCGACTCGGGAACCGACACCGACGACACGACCACGACCCCGACCGACGACACGGGAACCGGCGACACGGGAACCCCGTCAGCCCCCTGCTCGGCGGACCCCATCCCGGCGACGGATCCGGATTGCCCCGAGGGGGTCGCCGCGCTGACCGGCGGCGTGCCCTACGCGAGCGTCGACGAAGCCATCGCCGCCGCGACATTGGGGGCCACGGTGGGGGTCTGCCCGGGGAGTTGGCCGACGAACGCGACCATCCGCACGCCCCTGACGCTGCGGGGCCGTGCCGGGCGCGAGGCGACCGTGCTCGACGGCGGCGGGGTGGGGCGGGTGCTCACGGTAGTCCTCTCGCACTACGAAGCGGAGGTCGCCGTTGAGGGCGTGACCATCACCGGCGGGGAGACGAGCGAGGACGGGGGCGGGATCTACCTCGACGGGGCGGGTGCCCTGACCGTGAAGCGGGCGTGCGTCTACGCGAACCATGCGGGTCGGGACGGCGGCGGTATCAACGGGCTCGGAGCCCTCTCTCTGACCCTGGGCCCGGACGTCGGGATCGAGTGGAACCGCGCCGAACGGGATGGCGGAGGCGTGTACGCGAACTACACCGACGATTGGGTCCATGACACCACCTTCGTAGGGAACACCGCTGGCGGCATGGGCGGCGGGTACTACGCAGGCAATGGGGAGATTTTCGTGAGCGACGTCGTCTTCGAACGGAACGTCGCGTCGAGCGGCGGTGGTGCCTGGTACGAGGCGCCCCTCCGGTTCGGTTCGCTTGCCTATTTCCGGCGGGTCACCTTCCTGGACAACGTTGCCAGTGACCTCGGAGGGGGCCTCGGGATGGCCGAGGATGGTGCTGGGACCTCCGGGGTCATCGAAGCGGGGACGTTCCGCGGGAACATCGCCGACGTCGGTGGCGGGCTCGGGAATACCTCGGTGTATGAGTCATCGACATCGGTTCCTGGCACCCTGTTCGAGGGGAACAGCGCCCGGCTGGGCGGGGCGATCGGCGGCGACGTCGTGACCTTCGACCGCGCGATTCTGGTGGACAACTCGGCGACCGAGGCGGGCGGGGCCGTGTACGCCATGTTGTACGCGTTCGGCCTCGGCGCGGTTCTGGAGGGGAACGCCGCGCCCGTCGGCGGAGGGATCGCGTTGGATCATGGGTTGCTCTGGCTCGTGAGTGACTTCGGGACCGGAGTTCTTGCCAACCTGCCAGACGACATCGCGCTCCTGGTCGGAGGGACCGCCTACGATGGGTTGGGTGCGGGGGCGGTGGTCTGGTGTGACGACCCGGACGGGTGCCGTTTCGCCCCGTCGGGTCCGGCAGCGTCGGCGGACACCGAAGAGACGGCGGACACCGGTGGCACCGGGACCGCCGCCGTCGGCTGCGACGGGACAACCGCCGCGCTCATCGGCAGCACCGCGTACGCGACCGTCGGCGACGCCGTGGTTGCCGCCCCGTCAGGCGCGACGGTCGACGTGTGTCCCGGGGACTGGCCCGCCGTGCTGGTCGTGGCGGGTGATCTCACCCTGCGCGGGGCGGGGTTCGAGACCACGTCCCTCGACGGGGAGGGGGATGGCCCCGTGATCTCCGTGGAAGCGGGGGCCTCTCTGGTCGTCTCGGACCTGAGTCTACACGGCGGACACGCCCAGCTCGGCGGCGGGCTGTTGGTCCAAGGCGTGGTGGAAGCCGCTCGGGTGGTGGCGGAGGGCAATACCGCGGCGGATGGCGGTGGCATCGCGGTTTACGGCGGGGACCTGACGTGGACGGGCGGGCGCATCCAAGGGAACACGGCCCTCGGCCGCGGCGGTGGGGTGTCCCTGACCGGCGGATCCCTCGCCGTCG
>JAYVAS010000338.1:0-7279 GCA_043750895.1 Pseudomonadota bacterium | reverse complement strand
TGCAGGGCCAGCACCACCTTGAGGAGCCCGGCCACGCCGGCGGCGGCCTTGGTGTGTCCGATCTGGGACTTGATGGAGCCGAGGGCGATCCACTGCTTCTCGTCGCCCCGCTTGCCGTCGAAGACCAACCGCAGGCCCTTGAGCTCGGCGAGATCCCCGGCCTTGGTGGCGGTGCCGTGCGCCTCCACCAGCTCGACGGTGCTCGCGTCGTACCCGGCCACCTCGTAGGCGCGCGCCAGGGCCTTGGCCTGGCCTTCGGACACGGGGGCGTAGACGGACTTCGAGCGTCCGTCACTCGAGGTGCCCACCCCACGGATCACCGCGTAGACGTGGTCGCCGTCCCGTTCGGCGTCGGCCAGGCGCTTGATCGCGACCATGCCGATGCCCTCGCCCAGCAGCGTGCCGTCGGCTTCGTCGGAGAAGGGCCGGCAGTCGCCCGTGGGCGACAGCGCGGGCGTCTTCGAGAAGCACATGTGCATGAAGATGTCGTTGAGGGTGTCGACGCCGCCGGTCACCACCATGTCGGAGTTGCCGAGCTGCAGCTCCTGGATGGCCATGTGGAGGGCCGACAGCGCGGACGCGCACGCGGCGTCCACGATGCAGTTCGTGCCGCCGAGGTTCAGCCGGTTGGCGATGCGCCCGGCGACGACGTTCCCGAGCAGACCCGGGAAGCTCGCCTCCTGCCAGGGGACGTAGTGGGCGGCGATGCGGTCGCAGGCTTCGGTGACCTGCACCTCGCTCATCCCCATCTCCCGCAGGGTCTTGGCCCAGACCGGGCGTTGGAGGCGCGACACCAGCGAGCTCAACAGCTCCTGGGCGCCCGTGACCCCGAGGATGACGCTGGTGCGTGACACGTCCACGGCGTCGGCATCCCCGCGCCCGACGTCGGCCAGCACCATCTTGGCGACCATGAGCGCGAGCAGCTGGGAGGTGTCGGTGGCGGGCATGATCGAGGGCGGGACGCCCCAGCCCATCGCGTCGAACGGGACCTCGGGCAGGAACGCGCCGCGCCGGGCGTAGGTCTTGTCCGGGGCCTTGGGGTCGGCGTCGTAGTAGTCATCCAGGCGCCAGTGGGCGGCGGGGACCTCGGTGATTAGGTCCTTCTTGGCGAGGATGTTGTGCCAGAAGCCGCGGAGCTCGGTGGCGCCCGGCATGAGCGCGCCGGCTCCGACGATGGCGATGGGGGCAAAAGGCTGCGGCATGGAGGGGACCCTCACGCGAGTTGACGGGGACGAACGTTGAAGGCGGCGTCGGAAACGGGGACGCCGTAGCTTCGGAGCTGGTGGGCGCGGGTGATGATCGCGGCGCCCTCGAGGAGGTTCAGACCGATCTGGGCGACCGAACGGTTGGCGGGCGGCTCGAGGAAGCTGTCCTTGACCCACACGTTGAAGGCGCCCATCGCCGGCCCGCACCAGATCTGGTAGTCCATGACCCGCGCCGGATCCCCGTTGATCGCCCACCGGGACGACTTCCCGAGGTACCACCGGAAGACCAGCGCCATCTGGTGCTTGGGGTCGGCCTCGGCGCGGGCCACCTGCTTGGGGTCCCGCTGGGCGAAGAAGCTGCGGGTCTCGTCCCAGACCGCCGAGAGGGGGCCCTGGAAGATCTCGCGCTCGATCTTCTCCCGCTCGGCGGCGGGGATCGCGTCCATCGACGGGTAGGTGCGGTAGAGCTCGCGGAGCTTGTGGCCGCGCGCGGCGAAGAGCGTGCCCCGCTTGAGGACCTGTACTTCCACGCCCATCTCGAACATGTCGGCGGCCGGGGCCATCGCCACGTCGGCCACATCGGCCTTGGCGAGCATCTCTTTGGCGCGCGGGGAGACCCCGGCCTCGACGCTCGACTGGTTCACGGAGCCGATCAGCACGTAGGCCGCGCCCATCGCGAACGCGCCGGCCACCGCGCCGGGGGTGCCCATGCCGCCCGCCGCGCCTACCCGGATCGGGCGGGTGTAACGGTGCACGCGGACCAGCTCGTCGCGGACGGCCTGGATGGTGGGGAGCAGGGAGCCGAGGGGGCGGTTGTCGGTGTGGCCGCCCGAGTCGGACTCCATCGTGACGTCCTCGGCGAGCGGGACCTGCGCCGCGAGCTCGGCTTGCAGCGGGGTCAGCTCGCCGCGGGAGACGAGCGCCTGGAGGAGCTCGGCGGGGGCGGGCGTCAGGAAGCGCCGCGCGACCTCGGCCCGGGAGATCTTCGCGAAGATGTGGGTGCGTCGGCCGATGGAACCGTCGGCGTTGCGGAAGAGGCCGGCGGCGGCGTACCGCACGAGGGGCGCGGTGAGGCCCATGTAGGCGGCGGCGGACACCCGGGGCACGCCGCGGCGCAGGTAGAGATCGACCACCGCCGCCTCGAGCGCGGGCTCCTGCGGGGAGTGGATCAGGTTGAAGCCGTAAGGCTTGTCGCCGACCGCGCGTTGGACCTCGTCGATCGCGGCTTCGATACGCGCCGGTTCGAGCCCGGCCGCGCCGAAGAAGCCGAGCATGCCGGCGTGCGCCATGGCGATGACGATCGCGGTGGAGCCGATGCCGTTGGCCATCGCGCCGGCGATGTAGGGGAACCGGGTGCCGTGCGTCTCGTTGAAGCTGCGGTCGCCCAGCCACTCGGGGTAGAGCGGCGGGAGCGTGCCCAACCAGGCCACCTCGCCCGGGGCGCAGCCGCCGGGGTGCAGCGCCCCGCCGAACGCGACACCGAGCCGTCCGCCGCCGGGCTCGCGGACGATGTGGGCAGCATCTCGGAGTCGTGCGGCCGCGCCGACGAGGCCGATGGCGTCGTAGGCGGGGGCTTCCGAGGGGGCGAGGCGTCCGAGAGTAGGCAGGGACATGGGCGCGGCGTACTAAACCACCACCGGTCATGGCTCCGTCACGGGAGAGCGAAATTATGAAAGGGTGGGGCCCTGGCACACCCGGGGCCGGCGGGGGCGGGGCTCGCGCGTGCTCCCCGGTGGATGCCCGGACGTCGGACGGGAGCCGGGCGGGGTGTCGCGCCGGGAAGTAGAAGGCCGGATGTACTCGATCCGCGCCCCCGACCATCTCGGCGACGGTGTGATGGCGCTGGCCGCCATCCGGGGCGTCGCGGCGCTCGGTCCGGCCGAGGTCCACGCCCCCGTGTGGGGGCGGGCGCTCTACGCCGGGTTGGTGGTGCGGGAGGTCGACGCGCCGCCACGGGGCGAGGTCGGGGTGCTGTTCAAACCGAGCTTCCGTGCCGCGTGGCGGTGGCGGCACCTGCCCCGGCGAGCGGGCCTCTCGGTCAACGGGCGCGGCCTCTTGCTGACCGACCCGGTCGCCGAGCCGTCCGGTCACCGCCGCGAGGGGTACGCCGCGGTGGTGAGGATCCTGGGCGGAGATCCGGGTGACGCGGGCTTTCACCTGCGCGGGGAAGCCCCGGACCTGCCCGCCGGTCACGTCGGGCTCAACCCCTGGTCGCCGACGGTCACCGTCCGGTGGCCGCACTTCCGCGCCCTCGCCGACGCCCAGCACCGACCGGTGGTGTTCTATGCCGGCCCGGGGGAGGGGGACGCGGTCCGCGCGCTGGCCGGGCCCCACCGGGTGGTCGAGGGGCTGTCGCTCCCGGACTTCGCCGCCGCCCTCGATCGGTGCGCGGTGTTCGTCTCCAACGACTCGGGTGCCGCGCACTTCGCGGCGGCGTGCGGGACCCGCGTGGTGGTCGTGCACGGCTCGACCGACGCGGCGCTGACCGGGGTGGGGGAGGCGGTGGACGGCGGGTCGCTCTGGTGTCGGCCTTGCTACCGGAAGTGGTGCTTCAACAGCCTGAAATGCCTCGATCGGGTCCCCGTCGACGCGGTACAGGCCCGGTGCGGGGTTCCCCGGTGAAGGCGCTGGTCGTCCGCTACAGCGCGCTCGGGGACGTGATCCTCGCCGCGTCGGTCACGGGGGCCCTGGGTCCGGTGGGGTTCGTGACCCTGCCCCGGTACCACGCCCTGGTGCGGCGTTTTCCCGGCGTGGTCGGCGTCTTCGGCCCGGGCGACACCCTCCCCGACCTGCCCATCTACGACCTCCACCATTCGCTGCGCAGCCGGCGTCTACCCGCCACGCGCCGGGTCGAGCGGCAGGACCTGCGGCGGCGACTTCGGGTGTGGATCAAGGCCCCGCCGGCCGACCCCGTGCTCACACGGTACGGACGCGCCTGCGGGGTCACGCCCGCGCCGCTGCCGTGGTTGCCGCCGGTGCGGCGGGGTGACGCGCTCATCGTGGCGCCGGGCGCGGCGCACGCCACCAAGCGGTGGCCCTGGTTCGCCGCCCTGGCGGCGCGTTGGGACGGGCCGGTACGCGCCATCGGCGGTCCGGGCGACGAGGCCGCGCTCGCCCCCTTCGGCGTCGTGCCCGACACCGGCTTCGCCGCCACCCTGGAGGCCCTGGAGGGGGCGGCGGTGCTGGTCGGCGGAGACACCGGGCTCCTCCACCTCGGCGCCGCGGTGGGCGTTCCGGTGGTGGGGCTGTTCGGGCCGACCACCTCCGCCGACGGCTTCTGGTCGCCCGGGTACGGGACCGCGGTCGAGCTGCCCCTCTCGTGCCGGCCTTGCAGTCGCTTCGGCGGGGCCGTCTGCCCGATCGGTGACCACGCCTGCCTGCGCACGCTCACGGTGGACGCGGTGCTCGCCGCCGCGCGCCGGGCGGCCCACGGCGAGGGGGGCGCGTGACCTGGCACCTCGTCACCACCGACTTCCCGCCCCAATCGGGGGGGCTCAGCACCTGGACCGCCGCCGCGGCCCGCGCGCTCCATGCCGCCGGCGAATCGGTGGAGGTCCACGCTCGGGCGCGGTCGGGTGCGGATCCGCGCGACTGGCCGTTCCCGGTCCATCCGATGTGGGGCCGCGCCTGGGCAACCTGGCAGGGCGTGTGGGCCGCGGCGTCGGTCCTGCCCCGGGTGCGGGCCGGCGACCGGGTGCTGTGCGCGACCTGGCCGCTGGCCATGAAGCTGGTGGGGGTGGTCGATCACCTCGGCGTGGCCTACCACGGCTCCGACCTGACCCGGTCCCCGGTGCACGCGGCGCTCCACCACGTCTGCGACCGGGCGGTGAACCTGCCGGTCTCCCGCTTCCTGGGCGGGCTGCTCGGCGCCCCGTACACGGTGCTGCCCGCGCCCATCGACCCCGGACCAGTCGCCGACCCGGGCGATCGGCTCCTGACCATCGCGCGTCTGGGTCGCCTGAAGGGTGTGGATCGCGTGCTCCGCCTCGGCGCGCGCCTGGGGCGGCCGGTGACCGTGGTGGGCGACGGTCCCGAGCGCCCCCACCTCGAAGCGCTCGCCGCCGACCTGGGGGTCGACGCCCGCTTCACCGGGGCCCTGCGCCCGGAGCGCATCCCGTGGGACGGCGCCTGGGCCGTGTGCCTCTTCTCCCGTGCCGACGACGACGGAACCGGCGCCGAGGGGCTGGGGCTGGTGCTCCTCGAGGGTGCGGCCCGAGGCATCCCCGCGATCGGCACCCGGGTGGGCGGCATCCCCGAGGCGGCGGACGTGGTGATCGACGACCCGGATCGCGACCCCATCCCCACCTTGCCCTCCCGCGCGGCGGTGCGGGCGCGGGTCGCCGATCATCACGGAACCGCGGCGCTGGTCGCGACGTTGCGCGACGTGCTTGGTTGATCGGATACTCCCGTTCGACATGCCCGCGTCGCCACCCCCCGAGACCGATTGGTTCCCGCCTGACGCGCGCTTCGGTCCGTATCGGCTGCTTCGCCCGATCTCGGCGGGCGGGATGGCGCGGGTGTACGAGGGGCGACTCGACTCCCTGGCGGGGGTCAGCACCCGGGTGGCGGTGAAGGTGATCCACCCGGACTTCGCGGCGGACCCGGCCTTCCAGGACCTGTTCATCGAGGAGGCGAGGGTCTCGGCGCGGCTGGAGCACCAGAACCTGGTGCGCGTGCAGCAGTTCAACCGCGAGGGGGACCTCTACTACCTGGTGATGGAGTTCATCGACGGGATCACCTTCCGCAAGCTGATCTCGATGTGCCGCCGGTACCGGATCCAGCTCCCGATCGACGTCGTCGCCGAGCTCGGACGGCAGGCCTGCGAGGGGCTCCACTACGCCCATCAGCTCGTGAGCGACGCCGGCGAGCCCGTGAACCTGGTGCACCGGGACGTCAAACCGTCGAATCTCATGCTCACCGGCCACGGCGTGGTGAAGGTGCTCGACTTCGGGATCTCGTCGGCCCACGGCGCGGCCGAGCACAACGGCGCCGTCCGGGGCACCTGGGGCTACATGGCGCTCGAGCAGGCGGAGGGCGTGTCCGTCGGCCCCGCCGCCGACGTGTTCGGCCTCGCGTCGGTGCTGTACGAGCTGGCCACCTCCGAGCCGCTCCTGGAGGACAAGGAGAACGAGCGTATCCGCGAGCGGCTGCTCGCCGACGACCCGGCCCGGAAGGGCGCAGCCCTCGGCGGTGCCCACGCAGCCCTGGGGTCGGTCCTGGTCCGCGCCCTCCAGCGCGACCCGGCGGCCCGTTTCCCGAGCGCCGCTGCGTTCGGCCGGGCGCTGAGCGCGCTGATCCCGGATCCGGTCGCGGTGCACGACACCACGGTGGTCCTCTACCGCGAGTTCCGAAATCTCGAGGGCACGACCACCGCCCTGGCGCGGGAGCGGGCCCGCTCGATCAGCACCATGACCCGCGGGCCCGGCCCCTCCGGCGGCCTGCCCGTGGCCGTGGGGGACGACCACGGCCCCACGGCGCCGGCCCGTACCTCGCAGGTGCGGCGCGCGCGGCGTCGGGGGCCGCACCCTGCCGCCATCGCGTTCGGCGGGCTGATCGCCATGGCGCTGTTCGCGGTGGTGATCTGGCAGCTCGCGTCCCGGTTCCTGCGCCCGGATCCCACCGTCCTGGCCGCGCCGGTGGCCCCGGTCGTGTCGCCGCCGACGGTCGCGCCCGCTCCCCCGCCCCCGGTGTTGGCCCCCCCGGCAGACCCTCCCGTCGCGCCCGCGGCCCCCGCCGCCGCGCCGTCGTCCCCGCCGCCCCGCTCCGACCCAGCGCCCGCGACCCGGACCCCCGCCTCGTCCAGTCCCGCGTCGGGAGCGTCCCCCGCGGCGTCGGTGGCGCCGACCGGCGAAGCGATCATCACCATCTCCTCCGCCCCCCGCGCCCAGCTCCTCGTGGACGGGCAGTTCGTCGAATACACGCCTTACTTCCAGAAGAAGATCGCGCCCGGCAATCACACCTTGCAGCTGGTGACCGACGACGGCCGGCGCAAGACCTTCAAGCTCGACGTGAAGGCGGGCGAGGAGGTCCGGAAGATCTGGTTGTTCGACGAGGAGCGGTGGAGTGAGCCCTAG